>JASFFM010000282.1:0-5926 GCA_050124295.1 Desulfobacterales bacterium
GGGACTCAGGATCCAGATCTTCAGTACCAAGGCATATAAATCATCCTATAACGCAAGTCCTAGCGCGTCAAGTCTGAGCCAGACAAGGGATCGGAGGCATTCGCGGTTGGGGGCGGCTGAGGGGACATTTTCTGAGGATCCGGTCCACGCGCGAAGGATGCCCTCGCCGGCGAGGACCGGATAAACGGGATTGCGGTGATTGCGGGTAAAGCGCCTATAGGTTGTCGACATTGGAGCGCAGATAGTCGGACACACCGTCAGCATCCGGTTTCATGCCGATTTGCCCCTTGTGCCAGCCTGCCGGACAAACCTCACCATGTTTCTCGGTGTACTGCAGGGCGTCCACCACGCGTAGCATTTCATCCACGTCGCGCCCCAGGGGCAGGTTGTTTACGACCTGGTGCTGAACGACTCCGGACTGGTCGATAAGAAAGGAAGCCCGCAAGGCCACCCCGTCCGGGTGTTCAATGCCGTAGGCCTGGGCGATTTCATGCTTGACGTCGGCCACCAGGGGGAAGTCGATCGTGCCGATCCCCCCCTCTTCAATCGGCGTGTTGCGCCAGGCAAAGTGGGTAAACTGGGAGTCGATGGAAATCCCCACCACGGCCACCCCTTTTTCTTTGAATTGCGCCATACGTTTGTGATGGGCCAGAATTTCGGTGGGGCAGACAAAGGTAAAATCCAGGGGATAGAAAAATATCACGACATATTGCCCGCGCAGATCGGACAATTTAAAATGCTCATCGATCATGCCGTTGGGCATGACCGCCGGCGCCTCGAAATCCGGGGCCGCTTTGGTAACCAGAATGCTCATGAAGCCCTCCTTATGGTGAACCTGAGTTGATCGCTGCAAACGCAATGAAACGGGCGCCCCTTTGCGCCCATGGGACTGGTAACCGCCGTTCGATCACCATATTAATACCGGCTACCGTTTTGGCAACCGGCTCACGCCGTTGGTGCCGCAAAAGGGAAGCAAAAGCGTTTCCGGGTCGGCCAGGCCCGAGATGCCAAGTTTGCTAAACGGATTCACCAGGGGCGGGATGCCGCCACGGGCGTGAAGGTCACGATTCTATTTCTTTTCCTTCTTTTTCGCCGCGGCCTCGAGGGCCTCCTTCTCTTCGGTGGCAATCGTATCCAGGGCCGCGGCCGCCCCGGCCTCAATTACCTGGACTTTCTGCTCAGGTGTCATGGCCGCCGACGATCGCTCCCCGGCGCGCTGCGTATTGGCGGGACCGACATCCATCTTCTCGGACAGATCCGGCGCCAGGTCCACGATTACCTTGCGGTGGGCGTATTTGATGCCTTTCTTTTCAAGGGCCTCGGTGATGCGTTTGAAAGCCTCGCGACGGATGACAAAGTGGGTGCCGGGCCGGGCGGTGAACTTGACCCGGAAGGTCATGACCGAATCCCCCACACTGCGCACACCCTGGGATTTGACCGGTTTGAGGAGGTCAGGACCGAGCTCTTCGTCCAAAAGCATGGCCTTGCCGACCTTCTTGATGATTTTGCGCACCTTGTCGATGTCCGTATCGTAGGGCAGTTGCAGGTCGAACTTGACCACCATGCCGCCCCGCATAAAGTTGGTAATGGATTTGAGATCCCCCAAGGGCACGATCTGGAGCATGCCCCGGTGATGGCGCAACTTGATCGTGCGCAGGGTGATCTCCTCCACCGTGCCCGAAACGCCCCCGGCGTTCAGGTATTCCCCCACCCGGAAGGCGTCGTCCATCAGAAAGAAAATGCCCGAAAGAATGTCGCGCACCAGCTTCTGGGCACCGAAGCCGATGGCCAGACCGATCACGCCGGCGCCGGCCAGCAGGGGGCCGATTTCCACGCCGATGCTTGAGAGCACAATCAGGGTGACCATGACCACCATGACCACCGCAATGAATTTGCGCAGCATGGGCAGCAGGGTGTGAGAGCGATCTTCGGCGCCGGCAGCGCCCCATTCGTTGTCGTCATCTTTATTGACGCCCCCCTCGACAAAGCCGCCCTCGGCCAGCTTGCGATTGATGGCGGAATTGATAAATTCCCAGGCGATGTGGGCCAGCAGCAGCGTGACCAGAACGTCTAAAACCGCCCCGACGGCGGCTTCACCAAAGGTGATCTGAAATCCCCAGATATCCAGAAACCAGAGCGCCACCGCGATGAACACCACCACACGCACCACGCGGCTGGCGATATCGAGATAACCGTTGCCCTCCTCGGCCGGCGCTTCGAGGGCATCCTCCGCGGCCGGGGTCGCTGGCGCATCATCATGTATCTCCCCCTCGGCCGGCTGCTCCGCTAAACCGGTTGCTGTCTGCTTTTTAGAGAATACGGAAATGACGCACCACTGGGCCAGGCGGTCCAGGGCCAGGTAGATCGGAACAATCAGCAGGCTGAGGATGAAGGTGCCATCGAATTTCGTTTCATCCGCCGTCACAATGCGCCAATGCGCCAGAAGCCAGACCAGAAATAGATAGGCGATGGCTAGAATATGCCACATGGAAGCAAACTGCTCCCGAAGCCAGGCCCGTTTTTCACAGGCGATATGCCGGCGCCCGAGATAGTAGTCCTTGACGGTTTGGCGATTTGCCCAGACGATTCCGGCCATCAAACCGATGATCAGGGTTCCCAAAATGATGAACAGCCAGATCTGAGCCGGCCGGTTGACCTCAAGATGAAACATCAGAAGTACAAACACCCAGCTGACAGTCACAAGGCAGACCATCAGCAGCAAGCGTCGATGCAGGTATTGCGCCACCGCGCATGAGAGGGGCAGAATGCGCAGGTTCGCAGCCTTGGGAGAAAAAAACAGGCGCAACACCAGCGCACTGACCCGGATGATGACCGTGACCATCAGGAAGGCCAGAAAAAGCAGGCGCAGATTGCGGTCCTGCCGATCCACGACGACAAAAAATACCAGCAGGGGTGTCACCGCAAAGATGAGCAATCCCAAACATTCGGGGAGGGCGTTGATCAACGCCCCCCAGAACCTGAGGATGCCCTCCATTCCAGGCATGCTTTCGATACGCTGCCGCAGCCGGGCGGTACACCGGAAAAAAATTTTCTCGGCCCCCCAACCCGTCGCCAGGATGCCCAAGACGATCAGGATCATCACGATCAGCCGCCCAAAGCCTTCATGATCGGTAAGACGGTCGAGGGCCTCCTTGAGGTCGCCCGGCACGGCAGGCAGACTGACCACCAGCCGATAGGCACGACTGACATAGTGCTGGGTGGCGTTTTCCAGCCCTTGAATGGCACCCCTCAACCCACCGACCTTTTCGGGAGCCGCCTGGGAGGCGGCCGCCGCATCGGCCTGCAATTCAGCAATCAGCAGGCGACGGACCTGATCGTCATTGAGACGGGCCATGAGGGCGTCGATATCGCCGGCTTGTAGATTTTCCGGCAAAACAACCGTCTCCGCGCCCTTATCCTCCTTGCCTGCATCAGCTTTATTGAGCATCATCGGATTGAGGGCTGCGGCCTGGGAGGCAAATATCAGCAGGCTGGCCAGGGCCAGGGATAAAGTGATCTTTTTCATGACGGAACTCCCGAACGGTTGATGATCAAACGGTGCGGCGCTCACCTGGCCCATCAAAGAACCGGTGATGAAGGCAAGGGCATGAATTGCGAGCCCAGCAGATCAAGCGGCATAAAACAGAAAAGGTTTGTGCAGGGCGAATTACCCCAAACAAACCTTTAATATATTCAGGCCATTAATTCAAGCGAGGATATTTCCCATCACGCTTCGGTGTCTTCCTCGATCATATCGCACGTCATCCAAGAGCCGTCGTACACCGTAACGGCGCAATCGAGCTCGTCGGTGGTTTCGCGTGGGGTATTTTCCATCTTGCCATCTCCTTTCCAGTTGCATTGCATGGCCGGAGAGCCATTTTCCCCTTGATGGTAAGTCGCCCGCAACCGTTGTAAAGCGGTGGGAAATCACCTGACCTTGTTCCGGCGCGCGAAAAGGCCTATACTATCCGGTAGGCGTTTGGCCTGCTGAATCCATTTTATGCGTGCATTATCCTACCGGGGGAACTGCCATGATCGGCCCCGTCGGAAGCGCTACCCAGCATCCGTTTGTACCCCGGCCAGTGCCGCCCCCCTTGCGGCTCAAGACACCGGCGGTGCCCGAGAGGGGGGACCGGGCCGCTCCGGATATCGAAACCAAGGAAAAAGTCGCCCAAAAGCGCCTCATCCTGTGCCGGGAATGCCTCTTTGCCGTTACCCGCGAGGAGGAGCAGCGCGAAATGGCCGGGGCCGGACAACACACCTTCGCCAATCCCGCTGGCATCGTGTTTACCATCGGCTGCTTCCGGGCCGCGGAGGGATGCGTCCCCGTAGGACCGTCATCGGATGAATTCACCTGGTTTCCCGGTTTTGCCTGGCGGGTGGGCGTCTGCCGAGGTTGCCTGGCGCATTTAGGATGGTATTTCGCTGCGCCTTCCGGGGCCGCTTTCTGGGGGCTCATTTTGGACCATTTGATCTTTCCCCCTTAGCCGGGAGATCGATGGCCCGCGGGGAGAAGGTTGAATGAAGAATTCTGGGCGAAAAGATGGCCTGCATCCCATGCTGACATCGTTTGAGGCGATTTTGGATTCCCTCAACGACGGGGTCTATGTTTGTGACCTGGAGCGGCGGATAGTCTACTGGAACCAGGCGGCGGAAAAAATAACGGGGTGGCGCGCCGAAGAAATCCTCGGCCGGCACTGCCTGGATGACTTCCTGTGCCACGAAGACAAGGACGGTCATCGCATGTGTGGCAAGGAGCACTGCCCCCTGCACAGGGCCATGATCACCGGAACGGTTACCCATGTGCCGGTGATCGCCTTTGCCCGCAGCCGCGATAACCGTCGCATTCCCATGCAGATCACGGCGGCGCCCATCAGGGATGCCGAAGGCAAGGTGGTGGGCGGTGTGGAAACTTTCCGCGATGTTTCCCCGATGCTGGGCGATCTGCGGCGCGCCCGCAAGATCCAATCACGCGCCCTTGAGAAAAAACGACCCCCGGACCCGCGCATTCAATTCAAGGCCCATTATCTACCACATGATATGGTGGGGGGCGATTACTACGCATTCCAACCCCTGGATGCCGAGCATTACGGATTTATGCTGGCCGATATGGAAGGTCATGGTCTGGCCGCCGCTTTGAATACGATTCAGCTGGATACGATGTGGGAGCGCCATTACCACCGACTGAAAAGCCCCGCCGTATTCGGCCAGGCCATCAGCCAGGATTTGCGAATTCTCTTCGGCCGCGACACTTCTTTTGCCACCGCCGTCATGGGCACCATCGACGCGCGTCAGGGCCAGACACGAATTACGGTGGCCGGAGGCCCCCCGCCGGTCCTGATCAAGGCCGATAAGTCGATCACCCCGCTGAACCCGGGCGGCATACCCCTGGGCATCTTGGATGACTATACCTATCGTGAGCAGATCGTCAGGCTGGCACCTCGTGAGCGGTTGCTCATCTTCACGGACGGCGCCCTCGAGATCGAAAACCGTCGCGGACAGCCACTCGGCACGGAAGGGTTTCTAGCGGTCCTGCAGGCGATGGGGTATCCCGCAACCCCCCTGAATTTCGAGGCCTTGTGTGTCAAACTTCTGCGCTACTCCAACGCGATCCGTTTCCCGGACGACCTGACGGTCCTGGAGATCGGCTATCAAGACACCCCTCCTGAATAAAAACGGCCGGCGGGGTCAGACATCAAATGTTTTGCGGGCATCCACGGTGGAATCGTAATAGGTGATGCGGGTTGCGTAATCATCAAGATCCACATGCAGGGTTGTCCTATGTTTGCCCCGGCGCCACGTCAATCCCACCTGGTTTTCAGGCGTGGCTTCGATTTTAAACTCCCCGTTGAAAGCCGGGTAGTGCGAACGGAAGGTCATTAGACGCAGCAGACGCTGGACCACCGGCCGCTGGATTTCCTGCTCG
>JASFFM010000283.1:0-5856 GCA_050124295.1 Desulfobacterales bacterium
AGCCTTGGCATATAAAATGATACTGTTTTTAAAAGAGGATGATAACCACCCCCGATGCTTTTTTTGCCTTCTCTTCTTTCTGCTTGAGTATGGCCGGCATCCTCTGACATGTTCCCGAAGAACCCATACAGGACCACCCGAGGCCCGCTTTTAAGCCGCAAGGAGGAAATCAAGTCATTCATCGCTAAAGGGCGCCAATCGGTTGCCCGCAAAATATGGGCTGCCGCGCCCAACCAATGCCCCTATCCGGTCATCAAAGATGCCAGGGGGGGGTTGCCGCGTGGATATCCCCATTAAGCACCGAGGTCGCCCTTTCAGGCGGAAGAACGCGTTCGGTTGCCTTCTTTCGGGGGCAGCGTCATGGCTGCTTTTCTTCACCAAAGGGGAAGGGAGCTACGCCGAGCGGGATTGAACGGACATAACAAATGGCTATTCTGGAGGAGGATCGATCATGGCACGCACCAAGATTCGTTTTGCAACCTTCAATCTTTACAACCTCAATGAACCCGGAATGCAAATTTACACTGATCGGGATGGCTGGCGTCAGGCGGAATACGACCGGAAACGTCAATGGACAGCCCAGGCCCTGACGAATATCACGGCCGACGTGTGGGGGTTTCAGGAATTATGGCATGGGGACGCGCTGGCCGAGGTGTTTGCCACCGCCAACCTATCCGATGACTACACACTGCTGATTCCACCGAACCATGCCGGGCAGAGAATCGTCTGTGCCGCCGCCGTGCGGCCCAGCATTCTTGTGGGTAATCCCGAATGGATTGATGACTTTCCCAACGATTTCCGGCTGACCAGCGGCGGGGACGATGCCCAAACCTCGGGGATTGCCGTCCAGATCGATCGCTTCTCACGTCCGGTCCTGCACTTCGAAGTCAAACCCCGCGCCAACGGCAAGCGTATCCATGTCTATGTTTGCCATTTCAAATCCAAAGGCCCGACCCGCATTTTTCGGGAACCGTGGTATTCGGCCCAGGCGTATTCCCGGCACAGCGAAGCGATCGGCGGGGCCATTTCCACCATCCGGCGAACAGCCGAAGCAACCGCCCTGCGACTCATCCTGACCGATCGTATGAAGGGAACCGGAACACCGGTCGTGGTGATGGGCGATCTCAACGACAGCCAACACAGCAACACTTTGAACATCATCACGGGTCAGCCCAATTATCTTTTGTCAGGCTATTCCAAGGGTGGCAGCGACGTCGATCTCTACACGGTGGGAACCCTTCAGGAGTACCGCAGTCATCGTGATGTGTACTACACCCATGTCTTCAACAAAACGAGGGAATCCCTGGACCACATATTGGTCAGCCAGGAATTCTACGACAACAGCCGCAACCGGATCTGGGCTTTCAAAGGCATGGAAGTAACCAACGACCACCTCAATACGGATGATCACAAGGCGAACGGTTCTTCAGATCACGGCATTGTGCACGCAACCTTCGAATACCGGCCCGCTTGAGTCAGGTCCTTTACCAGACGAATTTAATTTGCGTCCCTTTGTTGCTTTGCGAAGGGGCGGCAGATGGGGTTGTAGAAAGGCCCACCGGAAGACCGCGACGAAAAGAAGGACGCGGTCAGAACCTATTTCGGCGAAAGGAGTAAACCATGGCCCGGGACACCATAAAAAAACGTATCCAACGGATTCAGCGTCATCTGGACGTTCCTGACGATGGGCTTATCGGCCCCACCACCCTGACGGCCATCGAGGATGCGCTCTTCGAGGATTCCCAGGAAAAGGAGCCGGCGGTGCATTACGCCTTGACGGTCTCGCGCCAGGGCTTGAAGATGATTGTTAAACACGAAATTTCCTCGCCCACCTATTATCGCCGAGCGCTCTCCCATCCCACCTGGCCGGGCGGAAGGTCCGGAATCACCATCGGTATCGGCTATGACCTTGGCTATAACAGCGCGCAACAGATCCGGCGGGACTGGGCCGACCAATTGAGCGATATGGACCTTGAAAAACTGGTGGTCGTGGCCGGCTTGAAAGGCCAGACCGCCAGACAGGCCGTCAAGGGGGTGCGCTCCGTATCCGTCCCCTTTGAATGTGCCCGGGACGTGTTTTACGAATCCACCCTGGGCCGCTACGCGGCTTTGACGGCCAAGACGTATCCTGGCGTCGAGGCCTTGTTCCCGGATGCCCAGGCCGGACTCCTGTCTTTGGTCTACAACCGCGGTGGTTCCTTGTCGGGTGCGCGGAGAAAAGAGATGGCCGCCATCAAAGCCCTCGTCGCGCAACAGGACTATGAGGCCATCGCCGGGCAGATTCGCGCCATGAAGCGTTTATGGGAGGGCAAAGGCCTTCCGGGACTGCTGAAACGCCGGGATGACGAGGCCCGGCTCGTGCGTCAATCGGATCGCGATTATGAAGCGGAGGATATCGTTCGCGTCTAAACGTGACCCACAGCCCCCCGGCAGCCGATGACGGTCTTGGACCGCCGGGGGGCCATTCCCCATGTCCGAATCTGGGTTAGCCCCGTTTCCATCAGGCCCATCGGCGCACCGCGAACCGAAACACGCGCGGCGGCTGCCAGCGCTGCTCCATCGTTGACAGCTTTCGGGCCAAGGCAGAAACGATCAAGGTCGTAGGCCTCTTATCCGGATATTGCATAAGCTTGAGGCCTCCCGTACAAGGCCTTCCGAAGCGCCGCGCTAGGCATGCGACCGCAAGCGCCTGACAACACCGGTATGGGGCTTTTTACCAAGCCGTCAATGGTTGTCGACGAACCAGTCGATCAATTCCCGCGCAATACTGATCTTTCCCGGTATCTCGGGCAGACGGTCCGGGGCGAACCAGTCGGCCTCCAGGATCTCCTTTCCGTCCACAGCGATTCGGCCGGCGGCGTGTTCGGCCGTGAAGCCGACCATCAGCGACCCGCTGAAAGGCCAGGCCTGGCTGCCGAAATAGCGGATACGCCGCACCGTCAGTCCGACCTCCTCGCGGATTTCCCGCCGCACGCAGTCCTCCAGGGTTTCCCCCGGCTCGACATAACCGGCGATGACGCTGAACATACGTCGCCCAGGGAAACGCCCGGACCGGGCCAGCAGAAGGCGGTCGCCGGATGTAATGGCCACGATGACCGCCGGTGAAATGCGCGGGTAGATGGTGTAGCGACAGTCGGGGCAGGACAGGGCGCGGTCTTCCATTTCCAACACCATGGGGCTTGCGCAGCGGCCGCAAAACCGATGGTCGGCCGCCCAGTTCAGAAGCTGCATGGCGTATCCGGCCGCTTGGAATTCATCCTCCGCGAGGCGGCCGTACAAGGTGCGCAACCCCGCCAGTTCGAGTCCGTCGCTCAGGTTCGGGGCCTGGGAGAGGCCCCAGGCCTCGCAGGCTTTGCCCCGCAAGGTTCCCAGGCGCAGGCTGGTGCCGGGCTTGAGAACGGCCGCGGCCAGATCACCGGGCCGCGGGATCATCACGGCGGCCCCCCGGGTTGCCACCACGAGACGATCCTTGAAAAATGCCATCACCCGCCGGGGGCCGCCGGGGGCCGCACAAAAATTGCGGGAGGGGCTGAAGCCACCACTCATGATGGCCTCGACGACGCCCGCCAAGCGCTTTCCGGGACGGCGCTAAATAAATTGACAGCCCGGGTGTTCTCCTGTATAGACGGAATCAGAACAAGCCTGATCGATATTTTATCTTTTATCATTATTTTCAATAAGTTAAAAATGTAATGCCCGATACACGGACCGGGTTTCAGGGTCCAGCCGCGTGGGTTCCCGCACGCTGGTGGGTCGGCCCATTTCGGTGCTGCCAACGGCCGGCCCGGGTGGGCCAATGGCAGCTATCCTAGATCAAACCCAGGAGAAAAACAATGCTTCACGATCTCGAACAACGATTAAACCGTTTGGAAGAAGGGCTCAAAAAAGCCGAAGAGGCCACCGAGAAAGCCCATTTTCGCAACTACCTGAAGCTGAAACTGAAAACCTTCACCGACGAACTCTCATTCAAGGACTGGATGGTGGTCATCATCGCCGTTTACGTGGCCACCTGCATTGGCGTTTTGATCAGCAAAGGAATCAACTAACGCCCGCCCCCGGAACCTCCGTCAAGCCCCGGGCGAATCGATTGCCCGGCGCACGCTAGAGAGCAGCAGACCTTGCCCCGGCAGGTGATGGGCGGCCCTCGCGGGATCCCCCGGCCTCAATTCCCCCCGCTACGCGCCTCGTAAAGCGCCCCTATCGCTTCGCGCTCGAACTGGTATCGGGTGTTGCAGTAGTGACATCGCAATTCTACCGGAAACGGGCCCTTGTCGCGCATATCCTTCAGTTCTTCAAGGGGAAGCATTCCAAGAACGCGCGCCACCCCCGCCCGGCGGCAGGGGCAGAAAAAGCTCACCCGCGGTTTGTCGAGAAGAACGGGATCCAGCGGATCAAATTGCGATTGCAGGAAGTGCTCCAGATCCTCCCCGCCGGCACAGACATCCCCCAGGGAGGGCAGGTTGTACACGATTTCCTCCAGTTTCCTGGGGGTGGCTTCGGCCGCACCCGGCATGACCTGCAAAAAAAGACCGCCGGCACCGGCAACCCCCCCCTCGGGCGTGAACTTGATGCTCAGGTTGAAAGCGGTGGGAATCTGCTCCGAGGTCAAATAGTAGTGCGCCAGGTCCTGGGCCAGATTGCCGTGCTCCAGGGCCACCTGGCTGGTAAAGGGCTGCTTGGCATCGTGCAGATAGCGAATAACGGTGAGAAACCCGGCACCGAAAAAGGGGGATAGGTTGAAGTCCTCCAACGGCTTGGCCACCGGGATCGGTACGCGATGCAAATACCCGCGGACATCCCCGTGGGCACTGGCTTCGACCACCAGGCCGCCCACGGGCCCGGAGCATTCGATTTTGAGTGCCACCCGATCGTCGCCCTTGAGCGAAGAGGCCATCAGCAAGCCCCCCAGGCAGGCATGGCCCAATACCAGAGTCTCCAGCAGACCCAATTCGTGTCGGGCCCGCATTTCCTGCACCAGGCGGGTGCCATGCACCAGGGCGCCGCGCACGTCGCCGTCCGATAAAAAGAAACGATGCAGACGGTCCCGGGCACCGGCCTTGAGGCGATCCTTCAGGTCTTCACCGGGTCGTTCTAGCTTTTCCATGATCCCCTCTTGACGCTGGGCGAAAGGGCGCCAGCGGTGGTGACGGCCCCCGGGCGGCAACGTTACATGGGTCTTCGATGCGCCCCCGATAAGCGCGACAAATCCGTCTCGGATTGACACCCCCGAGCCACTTGGGGGGAAAAAACAAGGCAACGGGCAAAGCCTATCCGCAGGTGAGGGCAACGCAAAGCGCGAATATAAAAACCGTCCGCATACCTGTCAATTGAAAAGCACGTCCTCCCGCGGCGGCGCACCATGGGTTGCACAGGCCCGGCAGGCCGCGTCTCCCCATGGCCTGCGGCATGGCGGCGACGGGTTTTTGTTTGACAGTGGGGATGATTTTTTTATATAAATACCATCATTTACAGCATTTAATACGAATTGGGCGCCACGCCGTCCCCACGGCCAAGGCAGCGACCATAGGGCATCGCTGGCCACCGGCAGATCCGCCACCCGTCGCCGCCCCCTTGCATCGACTGGCGGGGGCGCGTTTGATCCACCGTCATCCCGGAAGGGCATACATGTTATCGACCCGTCTAACATAAACCCTTCGTGTCCATCGGCGGGATTCATGCCGCCGCCAATTGCCTTTGACCCGGAGTGAAAGGGGTTAACGACCAATGAAAGTCAAAACCATCACCTGCCCCAACTGTAACCATGCCAACAATTTCCTGGCCGAAGACTGCGTCCAGTGCGGAATCAACTTCTCGAAATATTACGAAGAGTTAGAGAAAGCCGAAGCCCTGCGCCGC
>JASFFM010000284.1:0-5833 GCA_050124295.1 Desulfobacterales bacterium
CCCCGGCCCATCCGCTGCCGGCCGTCTGAAGGTGAGGCCAATTCCGTTTCCGCCAACGACCGTGGTCATGAATCGACGCGGGCTGCCGGCCGCCAGCGAAAGCGAACTGCAACCCTGGTGCCTGTCTTTCCCAATATTGACGATTCAATTTCCCATCTTTGATTGAACCAAAAGCCCTGCGATGCCGCGCCGATTCCCGGTATTCAAGCCATTGCCGGATTTTCAACCGTACTGGCATACTCCATGCTTATTGAGGGGATGGAAATGCCAACGGTAAACAAAGGACGCCTGCGATGACCCCTCAGCCAAATGATATCGAATACGATCAGCGCCAGGGTATCGATCGAATCGTCGAAAAATACCGCCAGCAATTTCGGGTACCCGAAAATCTCGAACACTATTCCGAAAGCGACTTTCACCAGGCCGAACGACAGTACCTCCGGTTCTGTCTGACCCACGGCGGCGGCTGATCATGCCATCCTTGCTGGTGCCGACCGCCAGTTTCTTGTGGGCATCAGGATGGTCCTGGTCTGCGGGTCGTTGGGGCGTCCATCCAGCCGGAGATCGGATCGCTTCGGACCAAATGCCCCTTGTGATCTCCCGTCAACCGATGTAAACACAGTCAACGGATCTTCTCCATCATAACCGCCGCGATCCCCTCTGGGACCTTTGCCGACGATCGTCATTGCTGGTTCGAGACCTTGCCCAACAGCATCGGGTTTTCGGGCCGGCCAGCGTATGGGCCAGGTCGACCGGCAAAGGGCGCATCGCGGTCCGCCATTTGAGAAGGATTACACCACCACCATTGATGCTATGAAAGGGCCGCCAATGGAGCGCATCGTATTGACCTGCGTGATGGCTAGCACACTTTTGCTGATCGGAGGACCCGCCCGAAGCGCCGACACGGCTTACAATGGCGATTTCTGGATCGCAAGCCCGTCCACGGTCAAGCATCTGTACGTGCATGGCGTGATGGGCGGCATTCTGCTGGGGCAAGACCGCCTTGTTCGCTATGCCACCGTGAATCAGGGCCAATCAAGGTTTTCGATCGAATGCCAGCGGGCACTGGTCGGGATGGCCAACGGACTGGAGAGACAAATCGAAAATTGGGATCGGGAGCGCCTGGTGGCGGCCTTGGATCAGTTTTTTGAAGACCCCGGAAACCGGCCCCTGGATGTGAAATGGGCCCTGCTGGCGGTCATGCTTGAAATGCGGGACGCCCCGCCGGAAGAAATTGAGGCCTTCAAGAAGCAAGTTAAGCCGGATTCGCCATGACAGCCACAGCCGTCCCCTGCTATCGCTGAATCTGACCCGCAGGTCGAACAAGGCCCTTTCTTAAGGGCGGGGAAACCTTCCACCGTTACGCCGGGTCACATAGGCGAGTACTTCGCTGGGCGTCAATTTACGGCTGCCGGGTCCAATCCGAATATAAAATTCCTCTTCACGCCCCATTTTCAGAAATACCGGTTGGGGCGAAGGTCGACATTGGACCACCAGCACTTTCTGGTCACCCAGGCGATTCAGATCGTAGCGAATACAGGCCGCATTGTCCAAACCGATATGCTCCTTGATCCGATTGTTAACGTGGAGCCGGTATTTATCCTCGCTGGCGAACCGATCCGTGTCGATACCGATGACGGTGCCATCATCGTCCACGCCCACCAGAAGTGTCCCCCCATCGGTGTTCAGAAAGGCCACGATCGTTTTCAGCCACGCCTTTTCGATGGCCCGGTCGGCTTTATCCGATTGGCGGTTCCAGCGCAAGGTGGATTTGAATTCGACACGGTCATTTTCCCCCCGGCGAATCAGATCTGGAATCGGCGACAGGGCCGCAGGGCTGTCCGTCGTGTTGGCCCACTGTTCTAGTTGGCGGGCCAATTGGCGGTTTTTTTCACGCAGTTTACGGTTGCCGTCTTGCACTTCGACCTGGCGTGCCACACGCGCCAGGACTTCCCTGGCGTCGAAAGGCTTGGTAATAAAATCAACCGCACCCAGGGAAAGGCCCCGGACTTTTTCGTGGGTCTCCTGAAGGGCCGTCAAAAAAATGATTGCGGCATCGCAGGTGGCGGGCGCCGCCTTCAGTCGCCGACAGGTTTCATATCCGTCAATTCCCGGCATTTGGACATCCAGCAGAATAAGGGCCGGTTGGACCTGCTGGGCGATCTTGAGTGCTTCGTCACCCGAACGGGCCGCCAGCAGTTGGTAGCCGTGTCCGTCAAGCGCCTGAAAGAGCACTTGAAGATTGATCGGGTCGTCGTCCACCAGAAGCACTTTCGCTTTGTCTGTGGCCCCGGCCGCCACCGCCGGTGGCCACTTGTCTTGTTTTGCGCTCATCGGGATTCCTGGTCAAAAATGGCCGGCAAGCGAAAGACGCCGCGATCGCCCGGCCATGACGTATTGCTTTGTCATGGGAATGTAGGGTAATTCGATAGGGGTGTCAAACCGGAATACAAGCGCTTTGGCGCGCATTGAAAATGGCCTGCTCAAAGGTGCTTGCAGGCGTGGCGGTTGACCCCCTGTGCCATCGTCGAAGCCATGCTTAGGGTAAAACCTGGCGCCGGACCACCGGTGCCGCACATTGCATTTCGTCGCGCCGAGGTGCCCCATCGAAGGACGATCGCCGATCGTTAGGGCCAATACGATCGGTGTATGCAGAAGATTGGCGGCGGCCCGGACGCCGATCGGTTTTCGGCGCATTGATGCCAACCGCACGTCTGGGAGGATGACCGGCCCATCCGATCCTGGAGAAAAAAAATGATGACAACCGATATTCTGACGGTTCTGGCCATCCTCTCCACGGCAGTCGTTTTTCTGGTCACGGAATGGATTCCCATGGAAGTGACCGCGCTGCTGGTCTTGGGGGCGGTAGCCCTCACCGGACTCGTCGAGCCGGCCGAGGCCTTGACAGGCTTCAGCAACCCGGCTGTAGTGACCGTCTGGGCGGTCTTTATTCTCAGCGGCGGCCTGACGCGCACCGGTGTGGCCAACCTGATCGGCCGATTGGTGCTGCACCTTTCCGGCCGCAGCGAGACCCTGCTCGTGGTGGTGATCATGACCAGCGCAGGGGCGATGTCGGCCATTATGAACAATGTGGCCGTGGCCGCCCTGATGATGCCGGTGGTGATGGATATCGCCCGCACGACCGGCATTGCCGCCTCTCGCCTGCTGCTGCCCCTGGCCTATGGCTCCCTACTGGGTGGTTTGACCACTCAGATCGGCACTCCGCCCAATATCCTGGTCAGCGAAGCATTGCGCGACCAGGGTTTGACGCCATTTACGCTCTTTGACTTCACCCCGGTCGGCTTGGCGGTCTTCGTTGCCGGGGTTGCGTTTACGGCCCTGGCTGGACGATACCTGCTGCCGGTGCGCAATCTGCAACAGGATCCGGTCGATCAAACGGCCCGGCCATTGCCGGAACAATACCAGCTCGATGAGCGCTTGTTGCGCCTCGGTCTCCCCCAGCGATCCATCTTGATCGGGAAATCCATTGCTGAAAGTCGCATCGGTACGATTTTGGGTGTCAATGTGGTGGGCATCAGTCGTCGCCAACGGGTCATGGCGGCGCCCTCGCCGGCGGAAATACTCGCCGCAGGAGATGGTCTCATCGTAGAAAGCGGTCTCGGTGGCATTGGCAAACTGCGGGAGGAACTGCACAGTCTGGCCCAGTTGCGGATCGAACCAGAATCCTCGCTGATGGACGATCTCATGAGCGATCGCGCGCCCCTGGTTGAAATAACGGTGGCCCCCCACGCCGAGATCGCCGGCCGCAGCATTCGCCAGCTGGCCTTTCGCAAGCGATTCGAAGTGAACGTTCTGGCCGTGCGGCGCGGCGCGGCCGTACAGCGCACCCGGTTGCAGGATCGACGTCTGGACTCGGGGGACGTCCTGTTGGTGCAGGCCTCTAAAAACGCTCTGCAGGCGCTGCGCGAAGCCAAGGATTTTATTGCCCTTCGCGAAGTGTCCGCGACTATCGTTGCCGAGCGCTATAATCTCGATCGTGGCATCCTGACCATGCGCGTACACGCGGGGTCGAACCTTATCAACCGCTCCCTGAAGGAGAGCCGGCTGGGAGCGGCAATGGGCATCAGCGTTCTGGCCATGGTGCGCGATGATAAGGTTCTGGCCATGCCCGATCCTGATACGACCCTGCAGGCCGAGGATCTCCTTTTGGTAACCGGCCGGCCCGAAGATTTTGATTTGCTGCACGCCCTTACAGAATGTAAAGTCGAAGCGGCCTCGGACGACGAACTGGCCGCACTGGAATCAGACGATGTGGGCCTGATCGAGGCCATGTTGTCGCCGCACACCACGCTGGCCGGAAAAACCCTGCGCGAATTGCATTTTCGTGAAAAATACGGGCTGACCGTGCTGGCGATCTGGCGCGAGGGGCACATCTATCGCACCGACTACCTGCGCGATATGGACCTTCGCTTTGGAGATGCCATGCTGCTTTACGGGGCGCGGTCCAATTTCAGCCTTCTGGGCCGCGAGCCGGACTTTCTGGTGCTAACCGAGTCCGCCCAGGAACATCCCGATCTTTCCAAGGCCAAAATCTCCATACCCATTATGGCCGCCGTTCTCCTGCCGGTCATGATGGGCTGGCTGCCGATCTATCTCTCCGCCGTTATCGGCGCGGCAATCATGGTTTTATCCCGGTGCCTGACCATGGAGGAGGCCTATCGGGCTATCGAATGGAAGGGCATTTTTCTGATCGCCGGCATGCTGCCCCTGGGCACGGCACTGGACACCACCGGAGCAGCCCGTTTCCTGGCCTCCGCGGTCGTGGAGAGCGTGGGAGGATTCGGACCAATGGCCGTCATGGCCGGCTTGATGGTCCTGACCTTTATGGCCACCTGCGTCATTCCAACAGCCGCCTTGGTGGTCCTGATGGTCCCCATCATACTCAATACCGCCGCCGACATGGGCGTGGCGCCCTACCCCATGATGATGGCCATGGCCATGGCCGCTTCGGCCAGTTTCATGACGCCCATCTCGCATCCGGCCAATGTCATGGTCATGGGGCCGGGCGGATACCGCTTTGCGGACTACCTGAAGCTGGGGATCCCCCTCACCCTGGTGGTGCTGGTGACTGTTTTGCTCGTTCTACCCTTCTTCTGGCCCATGCAGCCGCTTTGAACAGAAGGCCTTCAAGGCCCGATGAGACGCTCTTTCCTGAACTTCCGGGCTTGCGCCAGGTGTACATCCGCGTGACAACGCTGGAAATGGGCGATGCTCCGATCGATCGATTCCAAGGCCGGCACCCTTTGGTGCCGGGCGGTATACAGCCGGGCAAGATCGAAATGGATTTCTCCGGCGACACCCAGAGCACCAATGGATTCGGCCATTCGCACGGCTTTTTGAAAATTGATCTCCGCCTTGCGGGCCGCGAAGGGAAGATGGCGCATCAGAAAGATGAGATTGCGCCCGATCAGACGCAACCGCAACCCACCCTGCTTCAGCGCCAGTCTCAAAAAGACTTTTCCGAGAAGATATTGGAAGGTCATCAGATGATACTGTTTGCCGTGGGTCTTAAAAACCGCCATGCGCTCAAAGATCCTATCGACCCCGGCAGCAAGATGACCCCTGGCCAAGCTCACCATTCCCGCCAGGGCTTGGGCCGCGGTGCCCAAGTATTCGTAACCGTGGGTTTCGGTAAAGGCCAGGATATCATGTAATATCTTTTCGGCTTCGTCCACCTGTTCCAATAAAAGATGCGTGTAGGCAAGCAAAAATTTGGCGTTTAAGGCGTGCACCATTTCAGCCGAAGCGGCGATCGCCATATTGCAGTATTCGATGCTCTGATCATAATCACCGGCCGCAAAGCGGCCCATGG
>JASFFM010000285.1:0-5832 GCA_050124295.1 Desulfobacterales bacterium
AGAGTTTTGGGGGCGGGCCACGCTAACTTATTGAAATAAAATTAAAATTTATATTATTGTTACCTGTTTTCGATTCTAAAGGGGTGATTTTGAGGTCAAAAACGATAGGATAAGAATTTCAATTGATTCATCGTGGTGCTGTGGACAGAGCGAAGCGGCTTTGGATTCCCGGACATATGGGGCCTTTTGGACACCGATGCCCGGGGAGATGATGAAAGGCGCTTGGCGGCAACAAGGCGGCGCCTCCGGGCATCCTTAAGCATACCGGTACCGCCACCTAAAATTATATCCACTCGCGCCTCCTGGATTAAGAAAACGAAACCGTCATTCCTCATCAATCAAGTTGGTTGCCGGAAGAACAGCCCGGAAATAATATTGAGCAAAAATCAGGCAGAGGGTTTTCTGGGGAGCCCGTCGTCATCGACCAGCAGTAGAACCAGAACCATATCTGCCTAGACTGCTTGTCGATGTGGCATTCGTGCCATAAAGTGGCATTCGTGCCATAAGAAAGAAAACGCTTGAAAATGATGAGGGCTTTCAGCTGCGGGAAGATATGGGAAGCGATGGTGCCAATGTTGATCGTAAAAAAGACGGTATAGGGGCTTAAAATACGTATGAAGGGGATCTAGGTCATTGATTTTCAAATGGTTAGCATGGCCCGACCCCAGAACGCAAAAACCCGGGACATGGCCAATGATGGAACCCACAACTGTATCGAAAGTGCCTGCTGTTATAAGCGGGCGATTAAAGTTCGGTATCGCGCTCTTTGGACTCAGCATCCTGGTGCCGTTAATCGGGGTGCCTGCTCTGGCGCTGCTCGGCCTGTCGGCGGGTTTGACCGCCTCTGTCACAGGAGGTCTTTTGGTGGCCGCGGAAATCATCGGTGTCGTCTCGGTTGCGGTCATGGGCAAACAAGGCTTTGCCGCCCTCAAAAATTGGTTTCTGGGTTTTTTTAAAAGGTATGGACCACCACAAAGCGTAAGTCGCCTACGCTACAAGATCGGGCTGGTGATGTTCAGTGTGCCGATCCTGTTTGCCCTCGTGTCGGGATATGCCGGCCAGTGGATTCCCTATTTTGTAGATAACCCACTGATGTATGCCCTTGGCGGTGACATCATGTTGCTAACCAGCTTGTTTGTGCTCGGAGGGAACTTCTGGGACAAGATCCGTTCGTTATTCGTCCATGACGCCGTGGCCCGTTTCCCCTTATCTTCACGAGAGGATGCGGATAAATCGGTCTGAGGCTAAGCAAGCAAGGGCTGAAATTAACAATCCTACTGGAAGAAGAAAAAGGTGAAGGGGGAAGCCAAGAAATGTTGCACGGCCAAAAGGGAATAACCTGGGAAGGCGGCTTCCGGGTACTTAGGGCTATGAAACTGTGGTGACATGTAGCGATCCATTCGAATACGTTCCAGCACCCCGGGGCCGGCCAAGTTCAATGGGGATGTTGTCATGGCCTGGATATACAAGACAGGGGGTTATTGATTCGGTTCGATTCGTCATTACATCTTGAGCCGCGAGAAATGGTCTTAAAGCCCCTATGTTTCGGTTAACACCCCGGCACGATTGACGCGCGAGTCTATGCGTTTAATAGGTTTGTTGGCAGGTTGGGCAGGGAGGTTTGCCGAATGTTCCCGTTAATTGAAATCGAACAAGAGAGGTGAGGTTATGAACAAGTCGGTGATTAAAGGAGGATTGATTTTTGCGTTGGTGGTGCTTTTGGCCAGTTGTGCCACCGCCCCGCCCATGGCGCCGTTTTCGCCGCAGGATTTAAACGGCAAGGTGCGCTCGGGCGACTACGTGGCCAAGGCGGACAATTTTGTGGTCGTCTTTGACAGTTCCTCATCGATGGGGGAAGCCTACAAGGGATCGCTGAACACAGGCAACAGCAAGTTTGCGGTGGCCAAGGACCTGTTGGACCGCATGAACAAGACCCTGCCGGCACTGCCGATCCAGGGGGCCCTGACAGCCTTTGGAATGGGCAAGCAACCCGTGACGACGGTCTACGGGATGACCGATTACAGCCAGGACGGCATGGCCGAGGGTCTGGGGCGTGTATCCAAGCCCTCCGGAACCACGCCCATGGGTTTGGGTATGGCCGAAGCCGGGGCGCTGCTCAAGGAGGCGCCTGGAGAAATTGCGATCATCGTTTTCGGTGACGGGGAAGAGAACACGATTACGACCACGTCTTTGGATGCGGCCAACATGCTCAAGGAGGAGTTTGGCGACCGGGCCTGTTTGTACACGGTGTTTGTGGGCAACACGGACAAGGGACGCAAGCTGATGAGCGACGTGGCGGCCACGAGCAGTTGCGGGATGGCCACGAGCGCCGACGATCTGGCCTCGGCGGAAGCCATGGCGGCTTTCGTGGAGAAGGTCTTTTTGAAGAAGGCTCCGGCCAAACCGGTGGCCAAGCCGGCGCCGCTGCCGCAGCCCAAGATTTCCTGGATTCTGAGCGACGTGAATTTTGATTTGAACAAGGCCGTGGTGCGTCCGGACGCCAAGGAGATATTGCAGAAGGACATCAAAATCCTGAAAGAAAACCCGCAGATCCGGGTTGAGATTCAGGGGCATACCTGTGATTTGGGTACGGCCGACTACAACCGCATGCTGTCCGACAAGCGCGCCAACGCGATCAGGGACTACCTGATCAGCGAGGGGATCGCGGCCGATCGTCTCACCGCGCGCGGTTACGGCGAAGACAACCCGCGTTTTCCGAACGATTCGGAAGCCAACCGGGCCAAGAACCGCCGGGTGGAGATGGTGCCCATCGAGTAACCATAGGAGCGTCAACCCCCGCGGCGCGACGGCCTGCCGTCGCGCCGCTATGATCACGACGCCCAAACGGTGTGACCAACGTGTTGCCGATCCATTGGGATGCATCCTGGAAAAGCGATGGACTGCGGCTCAGCATAACCCGCCGCAGAGCTTGCCATAAGGCAAACGGCGCGACCAGAATTGCCAGGGGCGTATTCATCCTTAAGGTAGTGGGTGATCTTAATAAGGAGAACGGCTATGGCGCATCGCAAAACCAGCATCCAATCCAAATCCACCGCTGGCTATCGCTTCCTGTTGACTGTTTTGACCGGTTTGGGCCTTATCCTGACAGGTTTATCCCCCAACGCCTTAGCCGAGAACTGGCAGACGGATCCCGTCAGCGGCTGCAAGGTTTGGACAGACACCCCGGATCCCGGTGAAACCGTAAGCTGGGCCGGCGACTGCCGGGACGGTAAGGCCGAGGGACCCGGCGTACTCGTGGTTTTCAAAGGCAATCGAATGCAGGTGGGCTACGCCGGACCCATGGTGGCGGGCAAGGCCACGGGCCAGGGCAGGGTCGCCTACCGGCAAGGCGACGCTTTCATTTACTACGAAGGTGATGTCAAAGACTATACCCTGGAAGGCTTTGGACGAATGACCCATCCGGACGGCGGGGTCTACGAGGGCCAATTCCGGAAGAACAAGGCCGACGGCTTCGGTATCTATACCGCGGCCGACGGCGGCATTTACCAGGGGCAAATCAAGATGGGCGTGCCCCACGGCAATGGTTACGAGAAAACCGCCTCCGGCGAGGTCTACGACGGTGATTTCGTGGAGGGAAAGCGTCAGGGAGAGGGAATTCTCCTTTACGTCAATGGCGATCGCTATGTGGGCGGTTTTAAAAACGGACAGCCGGAAGGCACGGGCAGTATGTACCTGGCCAATGGGGGTGTTTTCCAGGGACAGTTCAAGGCCGGCCAGCCGGAAGGCCCCGGCACCTATTCCTCGCCCGGGGGAGAGATTTTCCAGGGGTCTTTTGCGAACGGTGAAGCCCACGGTATCTTGCTGGTGACCAAACCCGACGGCACCCAGGAGCAACAGACCTGGCAGGACGGCCAAAAGATCAAATAGATTCCGTCTGGAATGGTCTTCGAGATTATGGTTCCCTATCCAACGCTATCCAATAATGGTGGAGGCATCCATGACCCCATTCAAACCCGTTATATTCATGATTGTATTGGTGGGCAGCGCTGCATTCATGCTGTCCGATCCACCGACCCTTCAAGCCAGCGGTTTCAGTTCCAGCATCGGTGGCGGGGGGTTCACCTCCCGGAGCGGTGCCAGCCGCGGCAGTATGAGCGGCGTGACGAGCCTGGGAAGCGGGTCGTCCGACAGCAGCCAGCACCGCAAGGCCGCCGGTCTCATGTATGAACATGAGCGGCAGGAGATCGAGCGGCAGCGCGAAGAAGAACGACGCAACCGCGGCCGCGGGCGTGCGCCGGATCCGCCACCGCGACTGCCCAGCGCACCGGCCACCCCATCGGGACCCGCCGCCGCGCCGTTGCCTGCCGGGAACTAACAGCGTCCCGATGATCGGCCATGGTCCTGACCGGGGGCTGTTTTCTGTTTTGCGGGGCTAAAACCCTCTACCGTTCCCGGTGACGGCACCCAATGGCGATGTCAGAAAGTGATTTCAAAACCTCATCCATTGCTTGGTGGCGACGTCTTGTCCTCCAACGCGATCCGAGGTTTGGAAACCACCAGTAACCTTAAACGAGTCAACTGGAGGATGTAAATGATGCGAAATCTTGGTATTTATTTTCTGGTCGTGGTTTTGATGGTAGCGTTCAGCGGAATTGCTTCCGCTCAGGACAAACCCGCCGACAACATGGAACTCGTCAAGGAGAAAGTCCGTGCGGACAAAAAGTTGTTCATTGCCGAAAACATGCAGTTGAGCGAGGCCGAGGGCAAAGCCTTCTGGCCGGTCTACGAGAGCTTTCAGGCTGATATGGAGAAAATTTATGATCGCATGGGCAAGCTGATCACGAACTACGCCAAAAACTACCAGACCATGACGGATGCCACAGCCAAGCAGCTGATCGATGAGTGGCTGGTCATCCAGGCGGACGAACTGAATTTGCGCAAATCGTACCTGCCCAAATTCCGCAAGGTCTTGTCGGAAGTCAAAGTGGCCCGCTATTACCAGATCGAAAACAAGATCGATTCCATCGGGAATTATGCCATGGCGGCCAAGATTCCGTTGTTCAAATAAACCCTGCACCCCAGGCTCCCGGTACGCCATGCCCAGGACCGGAAGCCTGGGGCAACCCTGCTCAAGAGAGGCGCATTTCTTCTCACTGAATCTAAGCACCTGCTTTAACCGCTTCTCGAAGTGCAAACTTTACCAAAAGGAGGATTTGTCATGAAACGTAAAATGATCGTCATGTGTTGTCTGTTTCTCGTGCTTTCCTTCACCATCGGAGGATGCGCCAATATGACACCCACCCAGAGGGGTGCTGTTGGTGGGGCCGCCGTGGGAGCCGTGGCCGGCCAGCTGATCGGCGGCAACACGTCCGCCACGCTGATCGGGGCCGGTGCCGGCGCGCTGGGTGGTGCCCTATTCAACGATGCCCGGCACAGTAAATAAGTAGAACGGTGAAATGATCAGCCGGCCCGGTGTGAGACCCCGGTATCATCATCAAAAGGTCAGGTTTTTGACAAGGAGGTTTGCCATGCAAAACGGATATTCGGACATGGAGCAGCTTGTCCGCCGAATCGAGCGCGTCGAAAAACAAAATCACCGCATGCGAGGGCTTGCCAGCGTTTTGGGAATTCTATTGCTGGCGGTCGTATTCATGGGCGCCCAGTCCGCCCTGTATGACGGGCAATTCCGTAACATAACGGCCCAGGGCATCACCATCGTCGACGAGAAGGGCAAAGTAAAAATTGAAATCGGATCTTCGGAAGAGGGTGCCGGGTTGCGGGTGTTCAATGCCCGGGGCCAGCGGGTCGTGGGGCTGGGGATCGCCGCGGACGAGGGTGGCAGCGGGATGGTCGTGGCCGACAACGAGGGGA
>JASFFM010000286.1:0-5817 GCA_050124295.1 Desulfobacterales bacterium
CCAGCAGCAGCTCGACGATGAAGCAGCGTTCGATGATGTTGTCTTCACCCAGGGCCAGCTTGGCGGCTTCGGCCACGATCCGTTTGTAGGATTCACCGTTGATCATGATCTGCCATTTACCGGTGCGGACCGGCTGGGCGCCCCCCTTCAGGGTTCCCATTTTCTGGCCTTTTTTCCCATCGAGGTTCTTGCCGTCTTCGGTTTTCTTCCAGACCGGCAGGCCCCACTCCTCGAACAGATGGACGGAGTCGTCCACGTGGCAACCCAAGTCGAAGATCAGGTCTTCACGCACGATGCCCATCAGGTCGTTGCGAACCATACGCACGTAGTCTTCGGGTGCATTCTCACCGACATAGGTGTTGATGGCGGACAGGCCCTGGGCCACGGCGCCGGAGCGTTCCATGGCGGCTTTGTCGCACAGCAGGACGCTCTGATCGTCGCCCAGCCATTTCTTGACCTCAAACGCCGTTCCGCAGGCGGCCATACCACCGCCCACGATCAAAACGTCAACTTCGCGCTCATCGACTTCCGGATCCCGTACGGCCTTGAGTTCGCCTTTGGGTGCATTCGGTAATGCCATATTGCTTCCTCCTTAAAATATGAAGATACAGAATTTGTTTTTGATCGGGAACAACAACCTCAATGGCTAAACTTTCGGCGTCGGAATGGTATAGCCGTCGGCTTCTTGGGTGCTCAGCAGGCCGCTTTCGAGATCTTTGCCCTTGAGATCGGCGTAGGCATTGGCACCACCTTCAGGGGTGGTCCGGATGGGGAACTTGAAGCGTTTGACAACGCCGTTGCGGAACTTGCAGGTCCACATGACGTCCTCGGTGCCCATCATCGGCATGATGCTGCTTCCCAGCGGCACGAAGTCGGCGTAGCCGCGCACTTCGATGGCTTGGGTCGGGCAGATTTTGACGCAGGAAAAGCATTCCCAGCACTGATCCGGTTCCTGGTTGTAGGCTTTCATCGCGTTCGGTTCCAGAACCATCAAATCGTTGGGGCAGATGTACATGCAAGCTGTCTTGTCACCGCCTTTACAGCCGTCACATTTTTCCTGAATTACATAGCTTGGCATTTAAAAACCTCCTAAATAAAAGTCTTAATAGTTTTACCGAGGGACGACCCATCGGTAGTGTCGAGATTCGCGTCGAGCCTGTAACACCTCCCTTCATTTTCGTGATCCGGACAGGGAAACCTTCCGGTCGTACCGATATGGTGAATCGTTTGTAACAGGGATTGTTTCCATCGTATCGTCAAGATCTGCACATATTGCAAAAAATTTAGAAATTTCAAGAGGATATACTTTCAACGAGTTAGATTAAATATCACTCACCCCTTGCCTTGTCAAGAATTTTTGATGAAAGAAACACAGCCCTGTAGGCCGTTTGCGGTGTTTTCGGCGGTAAGGTCCAGATGTTGAAATCCTATACCAATTTAACACTATATATGGTATTGAGGACACCCGCGATCTGGGGGAAAGCGATCCCCTCAATCAAGGAAAGGCAAATAATGGAAAACGATATGATACCATTGGCAGGCGAGGATCGGTTTCAATTTGCGTGCGGTCCGGGCGTCCCCTGTTTCAATGCCTGCTGTCGAGATCTCAATCAATTTCTAACCCCCTACGACATCTATCGACTTAAGTCCCGTTTGAAACTATCGTCCCGTGAATTTTTAAGCCGTTACACGGTCACACATCTTGGGCCTCAAACCGGGCTGCCGGTGATCAGCCTCAAGGCCGTTCCCGACGATGATCTGAAATGCCCTTTCGTGTCCGAGACCGGCTGTGGGGTCTATGAGGATCGACCCTCATCCTGCCGAACTTATCCCTTGGTCCGGGCGATCACCCGTTCGCGGGATAGCGGTGCGGTGACCGAGCATTTCGCTTTGATGCGCGAAGATCATTGCTGTGGCTGCGATCAAGTTCGTACCCAAACCGTCCGGGAGTGGATTGAAGACCAGGAACTGGATCTGTTCAATCGCTTCAACGACATGCTGATGGAAATTATCAGCATCAAAAACCAGCGCCATCCGGCGCCCTTGGATTTTCGGGAGCAGCGCGTTTTTCATTTGGCCCTTTATGATCTGGACGGTTTTCGGCAGCATCTCCAAGATCACGGTTTACCAGAAGGCTTTTCCATGTCCCCGGAGGCCTGGTCGGAACTCCTGGAAGATGATGTTCAGCTGCTCACCTTTGGACATCAATGGCTCAAGTGGACATTGTTCGCAGAGGGGTCGTCCGCATGAATCTGTCCGCATCGGCGCAAACCCTGCCGCAAAGGCGCGTGGCCCTGGTTTTGGGTGCCATCAAAGGCATCGGCAAGGGGATCGGGCTGGATTTGGCCCGACGCGGTTTTCGGGTGGCGTTGACGTATTATGACTGGGAGGAAGAACTTCCCGGCATGCGGGCCGATTTTGAGGTTTTCGGAGATCGGTGCGAGATTTTTTGCGTGAATCTGCGGGACTGCGATGGGGCCTCAGCGTTGATTCCCCGGGTGATGGCCAAATTCGGTCGCCTCGATGTTCTTATCAACAATATTGAACGCGGGGGGTGGCCTGTGGTGCACGGTCCCTACACACCTGCCCAGTGGGATCTCGAAATGGAGACCACCCTGCGCGCCAAGCGCTGGGTGTTTGATGCCGCTCTTCCATATCTCCAAGCGAATAGCAACGGATGTGTGGTGAATCTATCCTCCATCGCGGGGCTCGTCGGCCGCTGTGGCCCGACCAGCGTGGTATTCAATGACGGCTATGCGGCTGCCAACCGGGCCGTCTCTCTGCTCACGGAAAGCTGGGCGCGTGAAGCGGCACCGGAGGTCAGGGTCAACGAAATCATGCTCGGTTTGATCGCCACCCGACACGGGGAAGCGACGCGGGGTTGGGGATTGCTGACTTCTGAACAAAAACGAGCCCTTATCGATCATACCCTACTGGGGCGTATCGGAACCATTGGGGATGTGGTCAAGACCGTGCGTTTTCTGGTCGATGAGGCCCCCTTCATGACAGGTGCCATCATCCGGCTTGATGGGGGCTATATCCTTGGGGGCGAGCGGGTTGCCCCGATGCCGGCGGGGGTTGAATGATCGCCAGGGTGGGCACTTTGGAGGGGATATGGTCAGCGCAGACGGATTTTTTTACTGGGCAGGCCCCAGACAAACAGTTTGACCCATTCCATGCCGAACAGCAGCAGGGCAGTATCATCCTTGCGAATTCGCGACAGAAGGTCCGGCTTGACCTTATAGCGTTTTAAAAAACTGCTTGAGAAGACGAAATTGCGGAAAGCGTCCATATTGTAGGTGGCCATGAAGGCCATCCGCCCTTTCGGCCCATCCGGCCCCTGGCCCTGCCAGGGGTCTTTTGAGAATAATGCTTTCAGCGCCGCCCACCGGCGGGTCATGGTGTTATGTCGCCGGGCATCCTGATCATCTTCCCAGCTGTCCAGCGTCCATTCGTCGGGGCCGCGATCACCCCGACAAAATTCGGGGGGTCTGAAAAAGCCAATGCTCTCGGGCGGGGTGCCCGGCTCCCCATAGCACAAGCCTAGCTCGACCGGGAAGGTGCGGCAGGTGCTGGGGCGGTCCTCGTAAACACGACAACCTGCGTCGGCAAGGAAAGGACAGGCCTGGCCCCGGTCGGTCGACATGCGCAGAAGAACCTCGGGGAAATAGCTGCCTTCGCGCAGAACAACATCCACATGGCGGTCGATAAACCTATCCGAGCTTATGCCGAGGCTCTGTTTCAGCCGGATCACGTCATAAGGATAAAGAAACAGGTTCAGATTGTGGCAGCAGCGGTTGAAACATTCGATGTCCGGATGGCAGCGGAAACGGAACCGATCATCCTTTTGGAGACATTTCCCGGGCAATTGGGCAAGCGTTTCAATGGAAACCGTTTTCATGCCACTTCCCCTCCACTCCGCATCGTTAATCGGAGGATCCAGACCCCCGGCAGATGGAGACGCTTAGGTTTCAAAACAAACAATCATCTGGGCAATGGTCAGACGAACAGGGGTTTCGAAGCCGGTCGTGCTGCGTAGCGATTTTTCCAGGTTTGCCATCGCCGTATACAATGGTGTGCGGTCCAGCACGTTACCGCCGTCCGGTCGACAAACTGTTTCAAACATGTGGCACCCGGGACCGGAAATCAACCCGCGCAACGGATGCCGCATGACATGCGGGATGCCGTGAAGACGGCAGATCATGGGGCGCTCGCCGTAAAGCAAGCACCGTGTATCCAGATTAAGGGGGCAGAGCTGACCTTGCGGGCGATTATCCTTGTCGCCGGCGTTCATTCGCCGGCAGTAGTCCCGCGCACGAGCTAAAATCCGGCCGCGTTGGTTTTCCGGGAGTTTGCGGTAGCCTGAAAACAGGCCGACGATTTCCACCAGGGTATGATGATAGAACCGCGTCCGGCAGCAGTTATCGTCGCACCCTTGACATTCGAATCCCGAATTTTCGGCCGCGGCGGCATAGCGGACATCCATTTCGTCATAAAGCGTTGCCAAGCGCTGGACGGCGTCGGCCTGCCGCAGGAGAATGCGATGAAGTTGGAGGCGGGATAGAGACATGGGCTGGGATTGGTCAGACCGTTGGGGACGGGAAGAATATGCGTCTGTATAGATTCATGGCATAGCGGTCGGTCATGGAGGCCAAAAGGTCGCAGACGAGTCGCTCCCGCTGGGGCGCGTGGCTATGGCAGCCATGCATTTCCAGGGTACGCAATTCTTTATGCAAGTCCGCATCGTTGCCCAGGAAATGGGCGTAGAGATCAGATAATATTTTTTTGGCTTTGACAAATTCCCGATGGACCCTTTCCGAGCGGTAGACGTTTTCGTATAAAAAATGACGGAGCGCCTGCATGGCTTCATTGATGGGTGCGCTCATTTGCAGAACAAGACCATCCTTGGTGGCACGGCTGCTGGCAATCAGGTCTCGAATCATGCGGATGGCGCGCTCAGAATGGGAATGTCCCAATATCCGCAAACATGTTTCAGGGACCTGATGACTTTCGATGACACCGCTGCGAATGGCATCATCCAGATCGTGGTTCAAATAGGCCATTATATCGGCGAATCGGACGATCCGTCCCTCTGCCGTGATGGGCAACTCGGCCGGGTTTTCCGGCATTACCTGACCGAATCCTTTGGAATGTTTGCGAATACCATCAAGAACTTCCAGGGTTAGATTCAATCCACGCCCGTTGTTCTCGAGACAATCGACCACACGCAGACTTTGTCGGTTGTGGGTAAAATGGGGCGAATAGATTTCCTTGAGGGCGATTTCACCGCCATGGCCGAAAGGGGTGTGCCCCAGATCGTGGCCTAGCGCGATGGCTTCGGCCAGGTCTTCATTCAAAAACATGGCCCGTGCGATGGTCCGAGCGATTTGGGCCACTTCAAGTGTGTGGGAGAGTCGGGTTCGGTAAGCGTCGCCTAAAGGATTTAGGAACACCTGGGTTTTGTATTTTAAGCGGCGGAAGGCGTTGGAATAGACGATCCGATCGCGATCCTGTTGAAAAGCCGTACGAACCACGCAAGGGGTGGTATCGTTCACCTTTCGGCGCGCCTTGGAACTCAGGCAGCCAAAAGGCGATATAAAACGCTGCTCGCGAGCTTCAAACTGTTCTCGGAGGTTTTTTTCAGAAAGTTCGGTCGTATCGCTAGGCAGGTCGCGGTGCGGTGTCGGATTTAAGTTCATATATTAATTATGGTAGACCTGGAAAACAAAATGACAACCATTAACCCAAACAAATTCATTCTACCTGGGCTTGTGGGCAGTTGTAAAGGTCAAAAGCATCTGCTGCCTGCCGAAGGAA
>JASFFM010000287.1:0-5799 GCA_050124295.1 Desulfobacterales bacterium
TGCCACGACGTAGAGTTGAAGCTGGTCATCGACGAGAAACGCGTCTTCATTGCCGGTGCGTTTTTGACCGACATCCGTATGACCGGCGGAATCGACAGTTATCATATCTTGACCTCGCCAGGAGAGCGGGCAACCGATCGGTTTCGGGCCGACCATTTAGGGGGAAGCTTTATCAACCCCAAGCCTCATTTGTTCGTGCCGCGCGTTTTAATTCCTGAGCTCTTTTCCAATCGGTAGGACAGGGTGCGTGCGAAATTTTTGAAAAACAGCAATTGAACCGCATCCGGGGCTTTGTCCATCAAGGTGGCACTGATTTTCATCAAGAGACAGTTGGTATGGGCCGTGGCCGAGGCGACGCGGGCCTTGCCAACGATATAGGCCATTTCGCCAAAACATTCGCCGGCTCTGATTTTCGCGATCACCTGGTTGTTTTTACGGATTCGGACCTTGCCGTTTAGAAGGATATAAAAGGTATCGTCAATTTCACCCTCGGTGACGATCATCTTGCCTTCCGGCACTTTGATGATGCTGCTGGCCAGTCCCAGGCTTTCGATTTGCTCGCGTGTAAAGCTCTGGAAAAAGGGCACCTGCTTGAGCAGGTCGATAATATCTTCGACCTTTTTGTCCCCTTTGGGCAGCATGATGCCACGCAACGCGACCCGCAGATCGTAAGCCAGATCCATACAGGAAGCATAACGTTCCTGCAAATTTTTCGACAGCGCCTTGCGCATGATGTCATCGAAAATTTCGGGTAGGTCGGGCCTTAGTTCGCGCACTGGCGTGGGGTTTTCGCGGGTAATTTTATAGATGATGGCGAAATCGTTTTCGCCGTTGAAAGCACGCTGGCCGGTAAGCAATTCATACATGACACATCCCAGAGAAAAAATGTCGCTCTGGTGGGTCGTGGTCTCCTCCTTAAGCAATTCCGGAGACATGTAGCAGGGTGTGCCCCAGACACCTTTTTCGGATGGTTGTGTACGAATGCGGGCAATACCAAAATCGGTCAGTTTGGGCGTACCGTGCCTATCCAGCATGATATTCGAGGGTTTGATATCCCGGTGAATGACCCCGTGCTGGTGGGCATAATGCAGGGCGCTGCAGACCTTGAAAATGATTTCAATGGCCTGATCCAGGGGCAGGAGGTTTTCCGGGCGACAGCTCTTTTTCAAAGTTTCGCCCTCGATATACTCCATGATGATGTAGCAGAATTCTTTATATAACCCGGTATCATAGACTGCCAGAATATTGGGGTGGCTGAGGCGACCAGCGGACTGGGCTTCCAGGAATAGCTTTTTGCGCGACTGGCTGGAGATACCCTTGGAAATTTTAATCGCTACCTGCCGTTGGATATAGGCATCGCGGGCCAGGTAGACCACACCCGATCCGCCCTGGCCGAGTCGGCGGATAATCTTGTAGCGGCCCATACTACGGGAATCCATCAGCCCGGAAATAAATTTTTCATGTACGGATGCCTTGGCCACGCCGTTTCCCTGTGCCTCCCTTGAAAAGCGCATTGGCGATTGGGGATACAATTGCTTAATATACCATAACTTTGGTGATCCACCAACGGATTGCGTGGTTGGGGTCTCTTTTCCGATTCGACTGGCGCTTAGGGGGGATAGACGCCCGCCGGTGGATGGCGGTCGGTAAAGGGCTTCCCCTCCCTGGTGATGGTCCTGGGGCTAGACATTGAAGCGGAAATTGATGATATCGCCGTCGCGTACGGCGTACTGTTTGCCCTCCAGGCGGGTGGTTCCCTGTTTGCGTGCTTCGGCATAGCTGCCGGCCGCCATTAGATCCTCGTAGGCCAAAACTTCGGCGCGAATGAAGCCTTTCTTGATATCGGAGTGAATTACCTCAGCGGCGTCCACGGCGCAGGTTGCGCGTCGGATCGTCCAGGCCCGGACTTCATCATCGCCGACGGTGAAAAAAGAGATCAGGCCCAGCAATGTATAGGAACGCTGGATAATCCGGTCGGCGGCGGCGGCACGGACCCCGAATTCGGCCTGGAATTCGGCGGCTTCTGCGGTGGTCATGCGGGCCAGCTCCTGCTCGAGCTTACCCCGGATAACCATGGCGCTGTCCGCTTCCAGGCCATCCGAAAGGGGCGGAAGCCGGTCGTCTTCGTCCGTGTTGTTAAACAGGATCAGTTGCGGTTTGGCGGACAGGAAGGCGAAGCCCCGCAGTTTGTGCGCCGTGGCCAGCGCCGGTGTGTCGCGCAAGGGTTGCTCGTTTTCCAGGGTTTCTAGGCATTGCTTGAGTAGGGCGGTTTCTTCCGGGTCGGGTTTTTTGCCCCGTTTCTGGTCCAGTGCCAGGCGCTCCAATCGTTTTTCCACCACGATCAGGTCGGCGAAGATCAGCTCCTGGTCGAGTTGACGATAGTCCCCCAGGGGTGTCGGCGATTGAACGCCGAAAAGGCTAAAGTTGCGCACACAATGGATCAGGGCATCACAGTCACGGATCTGAGTCCAATAGGGTTGTTCGCCGGATCGTTTTTCGCGGCTTTGGGGCTGGCCGGCGGGCAGGAAATACTCGACCTGGGCATAAATGGTCTTGCGCGGGTGGTAAATGCCGCTGAGGGTATCCACCCGCGGGTCCGGCACTCGGATCGTGCCGATCTGGCTTTCCGTTCGGGTGCCGGGTGTCCAATCGGCCCCGGTCAGGGCTTCGAACACCGTGGCTTTGCCGGCCTGCTCCAGCCCGATGATTCCCAATTTCATGTCGGCTCCTTGGCGACGTTGGGGAAGGTGCGGGTGTCCTTCCGAAGCGTTTTCGTATCCCCAGCGGCGTGCACCGGCTGATCCTCGGGCCGCCGGAAGGGTGCCGCAGGGTTCTCTTGGCGAACCGGGTTTATTTGGATCGCCCGGTTATCAATCGACGGCCGCTGCGCTTATCGGCGTGGGAATGGTGGTGTCGTTCTTCCTCTATCCGGGATATTTCCCACGTTGGAGGCCTCCTGTACAAGGCAATTCGGCGCGCCGCGGTGGGCATGCGAGCGCAAGCGCCTGATGAGGCCGACAGGGATGCCGCGGGCTTGCCCGCCGGGTGCAAATGGTATGCGCTGCGCCTGGAAATTTGTCGCTCACCCAGGGTTACCGGGTACATTAATCGCAACCTTCAATTAAGGCAGGGAACCAATGCATCCAAGCAGGTTGGCATCGCTATTTTCATGAAATGTTCGGGCATGCGTCTTGGCGATGGCGATGCCCCGCTTAACTTCCATTGGGAGCAACGGCGCCATGGCGGTACGCGTTTTGGAAGCGCACTTCTTTAACGCACGCCCTCGCATATGGCAACGATCCTGCCGCGTATTGCCGGTTGGATGCCATTTGGGATTCTCCCCGACGGTTGGAAAAAAAGTCGGGGATTCGAGAATGGCCTAACACCAAATGACATCAAGGCCGCCGCTGGTTGGCGGTGGTCGATCGATCCCGCGAGGCCTTCCCATGCACAGTGTGAAGGCCCTCGGGTACCGGATAAAGATACCATACGGGAGTTCACTTGGCGAATGGCATCCACCGAAGGCCCGCTTCGTGTTCGGGCCGTTTCCCCATGGGCCTATAGAAAGGTGGGGAATCGCGATTGCGCCATTTCATCGTTGTCTGCGATCAAACCACCAGCGCGCGGGGGGCAAGATCACGGTCGTACCCATCTCCAAAATGTTTTTCGGCCTGCCCTGGGCGCTGAAACTTCGTCTCCGGTCCGCGACAATCCTGCGCCGGCCGGCGGGCTGCACCCACCGCAAAGGCATCGATACGATGGGAAGTCCCATCCAGCGAAAATCCTCGGCGTCGCCTGCATGGCAAACGAAACCCTTCATTTGGAAGTGGGTTTTTATCAATCTCCGGGCCCCCAGGGTGGGGATACCTTGATTCGCGTCGCTAGATAGGCGGGCCAGGGACAATGAAGGGACGCCATGGGATGGGCGGTCCTCTAAGGCGACGACTGCTCCGGCGGTTGGATCAGTTTGAGCAGATCGCCTTCGGATTCGAATGACAGACGATTGAGCCCGGGCACGCCGTCGGCCAGAAAAATGCGCCCCCGCAAGCCATAGATCAATTCGAAGTCTTCCGGCGAACGGCTTCGGTTGGCGGTCATCAAACGTACCATGAGCATGATGAAATCGCTGGCCGAGGCGTAGGCGGTCACCGGGTAGACAATGGTGCCTAAAGCAGGCAGTTCGGCCGGCGCATTGGAGACACCGGAGGCAATGGTGCTGTCGTTGATTTCCAGCCGGCAGTCAATGCCTTTGAGGTTGATGGGCACATCGTTGGGATTGATCAGGCGTAGTTCTAGCTGAAAGATGGTTTCCATGCCCTCGGACGGTTGACTGGTAATGTTGACCAGGCTGATGCGCGGGGCTTCCATGGCGGGGGGCATGACGGCACAACCCCAGGTGATCAACGTGGTCAAGGCCACCAGCAGGGCGGTCGGTTGCAGCCGATGATGAGGAAGCTTCATTGGGAGACTCCTTCGTGGAGCGTTCCGATCCGGGTTTTCCTACCTTGCGAGACGATCGGCAAGGGTGCTCTAAAACCCGCAGCGGCTGGTTTTCCTGGCTTGCGTGCGCCGCCGGCCTAGCGGCCAGGGGCTACCCGGTCATCTAACGATGGCTGCGGCCGTTTATTTAAAAACATCCTTCAGCAGTCCCTTGGCCGCGTCTTCTAACGGTTTCAGTTCTTCGTTTTTCTCGAAGACCTCATCCAGCTTGCCGGAATCGATGAGTTCTTTCTGCACCTGCTGCCGGACAAGGGCTTCGAGATCCGGGGCAAACTGTGGCTTCTGAAAACTCCCGCTGACCAGCACGGGCACCATGACCCCACTGCGATCCTCGGTGTCGCCCTGCCCTTTGATGGTGGCCACGAACTTGGGGGCGACCCTGAAGTCCAGCTGTTCGGCTACCAGTTCGGCCTGCCCCTGAGCTTCCACCCGAATAAGGGGTGATAGCAGGCGCGCGGCCTCGGTGCGGAAGGTGCCGTTTTGCAGCGTGAAGGGCACCCTGAATTCCGTAAAGTCGGTTTTTGGTTTTTCGGCCACACGCGTACCCTGGCCGAAGGCGGCCTGCACGTTGCGCACCATGGCCGCCAGGTCGATGCCCACCAGCGCACCGTCGCTAAAATTGAGCTGCCCGCCGCCGTTCAAGGTCTGTTTGATCTGATCAGGATCGTCACCCTGAAAACTCAGCTGGATATCGGATTTCAGCAGCCCTTCGATCACCTCTTTCTGCGCCAGGTCCTTGATCATCGGTCCGGCGGCTACGTTCTGAAGATTGATCGCAAGGTCCGTGCGGGGCTGGTTTTGACGAACATCGAAGGTGCCGGTGATTTTGGCGGCACCGCCGTACAGGTCGGCGGCCAGCGGTTCGATCCGGAAACGACCCTGCTTCGCGGCGATTTCGAAGCGCACGTTCTGAAGTCGGGCTTTGCCGGCCGTCAATTGGCCGATGGTCAGGCGGCCGTCGACAATCAGTCGGCGCAGCGGTTCATAGTCCGGCTGGTGGTCTTTTCCGCCGGTTTTAGCGGTTTCGGCGGGAGCGGTAGTGGACGCCGCGGTTTCGTCCCCGGCCGGTCGATAGCGATCGAGATCAAGCTTATCCATGTTGACATCGAAGGTGACATCTGGCCGGTCGAATGTTTTGGCCGCCAGCGTAAAATTCGTTTGGGTATCATCCAGAACCAGTTTGCCGTCGGTCAGATTGAGTTGGGTGGTGCCGCCCTTGATTTGGGCCGATAAACGCACCTTCTTGAGGACATCGGGATCAGTGGTTTGAACCGGAAACGGTTGCCCCAGGATTTCGAA
>JASFFM010000288.1:0-5786 GCA_050124295.1 Desulfobacterales bacterium
AAGAGCGATGGCCACCGGTTCGGTACAGCCCAGTGCCGGGGCGACCTCGATGGATAAAACTTCTTTGATCGAAAACATAGGCCCTGGCTTTCTTTAGGGGGCTCCAGGTTTTGGATCGCGTTATGATCCGGGCCTGGCATGATCAGAAAGGGCGACAGGGGCGATGCTGGGCGCGTGTGATAAACAGGCCACCTGCCAAGCGTGGGCGTCCGGTGGGTTGCTTGGGATAGGTTTTAGAACGCATTGCGGAAACCAAATCAGGTTCCCCGCTACCCCACCGCTGTATTCTGATTGATGGGCAAGAGAGGGGCCATCAGGGGCTCCCCGGGCGTCAGACCGCGGGCCCATCAACGGCATGCCAAGCGCCTCTAATTGACGATCAAAACCGATATATCTTTCGCCAATTGGAGAACCTTTTGGGAAATGCTGCCCAGAAAAAAATCACGGATCCCGCTTACCCCGTGCTTGCCGATAACGATCAGATCATATCCCTGCTGGGCCTCCGTGATGATGTCCCGGGCAATGCCTTTTCGCTTGGGTTCGGCTTTGGCGCTCACATAGGCTGAATCCCAGCCGGCTTCGCTCAGAATCTGCTTGCCCTTCTCGCAGGCCGCGTTGATCAAGTTGCGCTTTTTATCTTCCAGCTGGCAAAAACTGGATTGCTGGGATTTGAACAGCGGCGTCAATTCGGGACTGTTCATATCGCACAGGCTGGCCGTATCCGATAGCACGCTGAACAGGGTTACCGATGCGTGATTCTGAAAATTGGTCGCCACATAGGACACCGCGCGCAAGGCGTTCTGCGAATCGTCGAGTGCGATCAGGATTTTCTGGGCCATGGTTTTTCCCTCCCCGGTTGCTGGCGTCCGCCGTGAAGGCCGGACACACGATGGTTGATATGATCATCCTGTCGATCATGGGTTGCTAAACGCCTTCGATCCTCCTGGCAGCATGGCCCCCAGACAAACGGCTTCATCTGTCGGTGTGGGCTGAAGCGGGTCAGAACACCAATAAAACGCGCCCCTGGTATGACGATGGCATCTTTTATCTCCTGGGGCGCCTTTTCTGAAGGACAACCCTGGGCATCTCATCAGCCTTTACAGAGGAATGCTGGTTCATGGGCATGCCCATCGTGGGCCTGGAGGTCTTTTGCCGGTCCAGGCGTTTGTGCTTTCCACGCCCTCGGGATGGCCGACCCCCAGACAGACTTGAGGTCGGCGATCACGGACGGAATTGGCCCTAACACTCCGAATGCGTATGATCGCGGTTTTACGGTTGCTCTAATGCTTACGCCCGGCAATGCAAACGTCAATCCGCAATCGCGTCGATCCGATGCGCTTGCTAGACCTGCGATGAGCGCAAGGGCGCTTTCATCGGGGGTTATTCGCCTGCTGAAACCCCCTTGCTGAAGTCAAGCGGCACATTGGCGGCCCTTTGGGCCAACTCACGGTCGAGCATCAACAAGCCCTGGGGGTTGTCCTTGATCATTTTGAGTTGATCGATGATCTCGTTGTCGTTTTCCTCTTCTTCCACCTGCTCGGTCACGTACCACTGCAGAAATATCCGGGTGGCATGGTCTTTTTCACTGATGGCGATTTCCATAAGCTCGTTGATCGAGCGGGTCACTTTCTGTTCGTGCGCCAGGGTCCTGGTCATCATATCCAGAGGCCCCTCGAAAGCCGGCGGCGGCGCGTCGATGGTCTGCAGAACGACATCACCCGCTTGGCTGTGAATATATTCGTAAATCTTCATGGCATGAAACATCTCTTCATGGTACTGCACCATAAACCAGCTGGCGAAGCCTTTGAGACCAATGGAATTGCTGTAAGAGGACATGGCCATATAGAGATAGGCGGAATACATTTCTTTGGTTACCTGCTCGTTCAAGGCCGAATTCATTTTTTCGCTGATCATCGATTTTCTCCTTGTTCCGTGGGGTAGTTGGACGCGCAATAAGGTTACCGCAGTAGCTTGTTTTGAATAATGCACATCACGCAGCGGCAAGTCAAATCAAGGCGGCGCGCACCTGGAAAGGAATATGATCGCTGCCACCGCAAGGCCTTCAAAGGATAAGGGGTTCGGGCTCCAGCCGGATCGCGAAACGTTCCTCAACGGAAGCCTGTACCGCCTGGGCCAGCGCCAGAACGTCGCGGCCGGTGGCGCCGCCGTAGTTGACCAGAACGAGCGCCTGGCGGGCAAAGACGCCGCAAGCCCCTCGGCGCCGGCCTTTCCAACCGCAACGTTCAATCATCCAACCGGCTGCAATTTTGACCCGCTGATCGTCGATCGGGTAGGCCGGCAAGCCCGGAAAGCGGTCTTGCAAGGCCCGATAGCGCGTCGGGGCAATCACCGGGTTTTTAAAAAAACTGCCGGCGTTGGGAAGCTCTTCCGGATCCGGAAGTTTACGACGGCGGATCGTACAGATGAGATCACTGAGTTCCGAGGGGGTGATGTTGGGCCTTTTTCGATCGGCCAGGGCGCGTCGGACATCGGCATAGGAGATGACCGGGCGGGGTTGTTGGTGCAATCGGAAAGTGACCGCCGTTATAAGAAAACGGTTGGGACCACCGTCTTTGAACATGCTGTGGCGATAGGCGAAATCGCAGGCGCGGGCATCAAAGCGGCAAGCGGCCCCGCTTTGCAGATCGATCGCTTCCACGGCCTCGATGCGCTCGCCCACCTCGACCCCGTAAGCGCCGATGTTCTGAACGGGCGCCGCCCCCACGGTCCCCGGGATCAGGGCCAGATTTTCCAGGCCGTACAAACGGTGACGCAGGCACCACTGCACAAAGCCGTGCCAGTCCTCTCCACCACCAGCGCGGACCAGCACGCGATCGCGGTCCTGATCGACCACTTCCCGTCCCCGGATGTCGTTTTTAAGCACCAAACCCTGGAAGTCCCGCGTAAAGAGAATATTGCTCCCGGCGCCCAAAACAAGCAGCGGTCTTCCCGGAGGTGCCTTGGCGAGGGCTTCCGCCAACCCGTCCGGCGCGGTGACGGAAAGGAACCAGCGGGCCCTGGCTTCGACAGCGAACGTGTTGAAGGGCTTCAGGGAAATATTTTCCTGAATGCTCATATCCTATCCAGATTTAGCGCGTGGGGCGCGCGCAGCGTTCCGGTGAGCGCAGGGGCGCGCCCCTCGAAAGCTGGCCCGTCAGCCCCCCGCCGCCCGGCATCGATCGATCCATAGACGGGTTTGCGGGGTTTCGGGCATTTGCCGTAACCTTGCCAGCGCCTCACGATATAACCCCTGGTTCATGTCGTTGACGGCCATGCAGATCTGCAAGGCCTCATCTTCGCCAAAATGGTCCAGCCCCGCTTGCAGGATGTGGGCGGCGGCCGCAAAATCGCCGCGCTGCTGCCGGAGCATTCCCAGCCCCAGGAAGGCGCGCCTGTCGGGATGATAGCGCAGGGCCCGATCATAAAGCACCTCGGCCGTTTGCGGCTTGTCTGGAATGCCCTTGATGCGGGAAAAATCGCCCTCGTGAAACGTCAGGGCCAGCCGGGAGAGGAAATCGGCATGCAGCCGGGTAAAACCAGGGTCCGCCACCAGGTCGATATCCCTGGCAAACGACGGTAGCATTCGGTAGAAACCATTTCGCAGAGTGCGGCCATATTCCAGAATCGTATCCTGGTCCATGGTCGGATCGCTCTCGTGGTAGAGGATATCTTCCATCCGCGCCAGCCAGATGTCGTCCGATTGACCGGTTCGCGTCAGGTATTCTCGGTATAGCCGGGTTCCCGGGAAGATCGCCAGAATGTAGAAAATAACCCCCAGCGGTTTGATCTTCTCGATGAGGTCCAGCGTTGCCTGCATGGTTTCAGGGCTGTCTCCGGGACAACCGTAGATAAAATAGGCCCGTGGCAAAATACCAAAACGCCGCGTGGCCGCAAAGGCCGAGCTCACGTCTTTCAAATTGATTCTTTTGCCGAGATAGCGACGCACCTCCCGATCGGCGCTTTCGACCCCGTAGCTGATCTGAATGCATCCCGCCCGGCGCATCCAGCTTAGGATCTCCTCATCCACCGTGTCCACGCGCGAGATAGCCGCCCAGGCAACATCGACCTGCCGTCGAATGATCTCGCGGCATACGGCAATCGCGATCTCTTTACGCAGGGTGAAGGTGTCGTCGGAGACATGCACGAAGGACACACCCCGGGAAGCCAGCCGCTGGATCTGCCCCACGAAATACTCCGGGGAGTGAAACCGCACCGTACGCCCCCAGAAACCGGGCGATCCGCAAAACCGGCAGTTGGCCGGGCACCCCCGTGTCAGCGACAGGTGATGATAGGTGAAATGCTGCGCGGGGTCCGGCAGTTGATCCAGGTCCTCGATAAAGGGGCCGCATTCGGTTCTTACCGGCTGGCCCCCTTTTCGATAGGCCAGTCCGGTGATTTGCTCGAGGGGCTTGCCTCCGCGACCATCGAGAGAATGCACCAGATCGAGCAGGGGACCTTCCCCCTCGCCGATGACCACATAATCGATTTCCGGGAAATGGGTTAAAAAATGCTCCCAGAGCGTGCTGGCGCCCACACCGCCCAAAACGGTGGCAATGGTTGGGTCCAGGGCCTTGACCCGACGGGCGATGTCGATGCTCCCCCAACGGTTGGCATTCAGGATTGAAAAACCGATCATGGCCGGTTGAAAAGCTTCCATCAGGGTCGAGATCTGATCCGCTGATGCACTGCCATCGTTGAGGTTGAGCAGTTCGACCGCGTATCCATCCTTCTTGAGCACGGTGGCTAGATAGTACAGACCCATGGGCATTGAACGGATGTCTTCATCGTGAATGCGCGCTTCCAAGAAGGGCGGATATACCAGAAGTATGCGATAGGGCCTATGGCTCATGGCGCCTTGCCTCAATATTGGGTGCAACAGGGTCGGGCCCGCTCGGCCCTGCCCCTGTCCGGCAAACGAGGGTGTACCTTATCACCCCTGCCTGAAAGCGCAATCCGTTCGAAAAGCCCGTTAGACCCCGGATCGAATTCCTATTAATTCTTATATTTTATAAATATACAGAATATTATTCTTTACATTTGATATATATATGCATTATCATCGACAAATTAGGGGTAATTAAAGAATGATTGACGCAATTGGTTATCAAATTCTGCGGATTTTGCAGCGCAAGGCACGCATCCCCAACGTCGAGGTGGCCCGCCAGGTCAATATGGCCCCTTCCGCCGTTCTGGAACGCATCCGCAAACTGGAAAACCAGGGCTATATCGATGGCTACGAGGTTCGCCTGAACCCCCGGCGGTTCAACCGCACAATGGTCGCGTTTGTTTTTATCGAAGCCCGGGATCCCGCTTGCCGTTCAACCATCGCTGACGCGCTGGCTGCAATTCCGGCGATTCAGGAAGTCCATTTCATCGCCGGTCCGGATCGGTTTCTGGTCAAACTGCGGGTTTCCGGGACGCAAGAACTGAATCATCTGCTGCAGGAGGAGATCGGCGCAATCGCCGGCATCCGCCGAACCGGCACCCATATCGTGCTTGCCACCAGCAAGGAATCGGCCAATATTCCCCTTGGAGAAATACCATAAGCTTTTTTCACCAAGCCTGGCCAACCCCTCCGGACGCGAACACGCCCGCTGCGAGCCGGCGGCGGAGGCATGGCATCCGCCGCAACGCTCCAGGCGCTCCAACGATGCCTCACCGGGCCCTTTTCGCGCGCCTGTTACTGCAATCAGCCATACGAAAGGGCCGCTCCCATGCCCATGTCCGCCGCGTTTGAAAAGCGCCTCTATCCGCTCCTCGACCAGATTGCTGATCATTACGGGACA
>JASFFM010000289.1:0-5780 GCA_050124295.1 Desulfobacterales bacterium
CAAGTAGTTGTCAAAAGAATCAAACCAGAGCAATAAATTGGCGGATGACACAACATGGTGCGTCCAGAAGGTGGGTGAGGGTCAAAATATTGACGTGCGCGGCCAGAATCGACCATCGGACCCAATTTGAGAGAGGAGTCCCATCGGATCAAAAAAAAGATTGACAAGTTGTTTAAGCAGGCGCCGTGACGGGTGTTTAGGTCTCAAAAAGATTTAAAAACTAAATTAATTTAATGGAAAACCCTAAAAAAAGTTTATGCCTGGTGAGCCAGGAGGTTCGCTGATCGTTATCGGGGTCGGTGGGGCGGGATGCCCCGCTTGGGGTTATTGGGTCAAAAAGCGTTTATGCTGGCATTGCATCATCGGTGTGTCAGGTAGCTCATAATCGTGGTCGGCCACACACCGATCCCGGGGGAGAACCAGGGGGCACGTTTCCATCCCGTCGGCGCTAAACGCGATATCCCGCTCGCTCGAAAATCGGTACCAGATGCTCCCGGCTCTTTCGGCCGGCCTCATCCGGGGTGTCGACATAGGGATATAGTTCCAGGCTGATGTCGCTGTCATAGCCCAGGCGCCCCATGGTCTGGAACACTTTTTCGAAGTCGATGGCCCCCAGACCGGCAATCAGATGACGGTGTTGGCGATTGGCGGCGATGTCCTCCACATGCATGTGGCCCACCCATTCGAACATTTCCTCCAGGGCCTCGGCCGGGTCCTCGCCGGCGCAGTAAAAATGACCGATATCGAAGTTCAGTCCGATCATGGAAGATCGCATCTCTTTGATAAAAGGTTTGAATTCAGATGTCTTTTCCATCAGGAGATCCGGCTCCGGCTCCACCAGCACCTTGATGGACAACGCCTCCGCCTTCGGCATCACCTGCTCCAGGCCGTCGAAAAAATACTGGAAAGCTTCCCGGCGGGTCATACCCTTTTCCAGCGGGCCACCGGGGGGGATCGAAATATTGCGGGCCCCCAGCGCCCGGGCAACCTCGAGACATTCCAGGGTGTGCTGAATGCGGATGGCCCGGCGTTCGGCCTCGGGTTCGATCCAAGACGGCAGGTAGGTGTCGCCCACCGCAAAAAGCGTGAAGCTGTTGAGGTTGGTCACCTGCAGATGGTGAGTGTCTAAAACGGACTTGAGTTCCGCCAGGGCCGTATGATCAAAATCGGGCGGATAGAGATGGGGCCGGTCACACATGATCTCGACCCCTTTAAAGCCCAGCGCGGCGATGCGATCCAGAGACTCTCTGACCGAAAAGTTGACATAGGCGTTGGTGCTGTAACCAAAAATCATAATTCCTCTACTCCTTCAGCGGCGCTGATTCAGAAATCAGCACTTTATCCTGTACGTCGTTTGGTGCGGGTTTGCGGCGACGGCCGTACCAGAAAAAACATCTTGCCGCATCGAGATGGGGTTTGCCAGGCCCAAAACAGCGCTTGACGTGAGGCGACAAGCCGCCTTTCAGGCGCTCTTCTCCATTAGCGTTCGGCAGTGAGCCTCCAGCGCTTTCAGATCATGCAGTTGATCCTCGTAGGTCGCGGACGGCTTTGAGCCTTCCGGGTGTTTAAAAAAGAAGCCTAGCTCCGGTATGGCCCCGCCCCGCCCCACCGCCTGCAGGAGCACCACCCAGCGCGCCAGATCGATGGCCATGGGGGCGGCCAAAATCGAATCCCGCCCCTGTATATTGACCCGGATGCTCATGGGAAGCCCGAAGAGCCCCTTGATGTCGATCACGTCCCAAGCCTCTTTAGCATCCCCGCGGGGAGGGTAATAGTCGATATGCACCTTGTGAGATCCTTCGTCGTAAGCATCACCCACCCGGTAACCCAGCACGTCGTCCAGCAGTTCGGTTTTATTGGCCAGTTTGCCCCGGGCGCAATCCGGGTCCATCAAATTGCGGCCGTCGGCATTGCCCAGAATGTTTAAGCTGTACCAGCCATCCACATGCAACCGGCGGGCCCTAAGGGCCGAGGCCAGGACCACTTTAAAATAGGTCTGGCCGGTTTTGCCGTCCCGGCCCACCAGCGGGATACCTTTTGCAGCCGCCGCGGCCGTTAAGGCGGCATCACCTAAATCGTTGGGCGTAAAGTTGACCACCGGAATGCCGGCCTGGACCGCCGCCCGGGCGTAGGCCAGATCGGGAAATGACCGACCGTCCGGATGGACGGGATTTTCCTCGGCCGAAAGGCCACAGGTCGGGCATGCCGGCAGCAGATCAATCATCACCGGCCAGGCTTCGGGATAGGCCTTGCGCAGCGTGACGATATCGCGCCCGATCTGATCGGCTTGAGCGCTCAATGCCCGCGTAGCGTCCGGGGCCGGTAGGACCTGGATCTCATCCAGTTCCGCCGTTAGCCCTTGCCAGGCGGATGGCGGTACCACGCCATGCCGGCGCAGCGAGGCGCTCATCGAATCGCGGCTCAGATCCCACCCTGCCACCTGGATCGCTGGGTTGGCATTGCCTTCATCCCACAGATCAGCGGTCATTAGATAAGGACGAATGCTATCGGGTTGGTGCCGCATGACACGACTTGTCAGGGCCAGGGTCGAACCAATGGCCCCCTTGGCGCCGGCAATCAGAAGCAATAGGGGTCGCGAAGTCGTTGTTTCCAGCATGAAAATGGTCTCATCGATTATCGGTCAATGATCGGACGAATCTGTCCGTTAATTTACCCGCCCACCGGTCGAAAGGGCGGACCCATCAGCATCTGTTCAAAAGTTTTCTACTATAGAGGATTCCCGTGTGCGGGTCAACGGACGGATATCAGGAAATGGCTCCGCGTCGGAAATGGGCCAGATAGTTGACGGCCGTCGAACGGGTGAGGGTGGTGCGGCGGATGAACGGCAGATAGAGCATGCCCTGGAAATCGCCATCCACGAGACCGGCATGACGGGCCCAGCCATCCAGTTCGCGAGGACAAATGAAGCGCTCGTATTGGTGGGTCCCGTCCGGCACGATCCGCAATATCTTTTCAGCCATGACGATGGCCAGAAAACGGGCCAGGAGGGTGCGGTTAATGGTGGCGAAAAACACGCGGCCGCCCGGCCGCACCAGGCGGGTGCAGGCCGCCACGATGGAAGACGGATCGGGGACGTGTTCCAGCAGTTCCATACAGACGGCGACATCGAATCCGGCTGGGCTTTGATCGGCCAGGGTTTCGGCATCGATCAACCGGTAGGTGATGGCCAGACCGGATGCCCGACCGTGGGCCTCAGCCACCGCCAGGGCCGTCCGTCCAAGATCGATCCCCGTTACGCGGGCCCCCGCCGCCGCCAGCGCTTCGGACAAGATTCCGCCGCCGCAGCCCACATCCACCACCGCACGATCCTTCAGGCGAACCCGCCGCTGAATAAAGTCCAGGCGCAGCGGATTGATATCGTGCAAAGCCTGAAATTCCTTGCCGGCCGCCCACCATCCCGAGGCGGCCGCCTCGAATTTGGCCAGCTCGGCCCGGTCGGCATTGATGCCCGCTTTTTCCGGCATAAGAACCCCTCTCTCCATCGGCCCGGATTCATGAAAGCCCTCGACAACTGGCCTCCCATCGAAGCCTCTTCTTGCTAAAGCGCTTGCGGGCGGAGCGAACCGGATTCGGGAGACGATCGCTTTTCACTCTGAATCAGCAACAGCGTATTTCCGGTCACGCTGAGGCTGGAGAGCAGCATGGCAATCACCGCCACCAGCGGCGAGAGCCAGCCGGCCATGGCGATGGGAATGCTCACCAGGTTGTAGATGAAAGAGCCCCACAGGTTCTGCTCGATTTTGCGGTTAACCCGCGTTGCAAACGTCAAAAACGCCGGCAGTTGGAGCGGGTCTCCCTGCATGAGCGTCACCGCCTGGGCCTCCTCGCCCAATTGGCGGCCGGCAAAAACCGCCACGCTTAAATCGGCCGTCGCCAATGCCGGGGCGTCGTTGACCCCATCGCCGACCATGGCCACAAAGCGCCCTGCGCGGCGCAAGTCCTCGATGATGCGCGCCTTCTCCACCGGCCGCAGGTTCCCCAGGATCTCATCCAGGCCCAGCAGGCCGCCCACCTGATCCGCGCTGGCCTGGCTGTCTCCGGAAACCAGCCGCAGATCCCAGCGCTTGGCGTGCAGATGCCTAATGGCGGATCGGGCCCCCTTTTTGAGCCGATCCCCAAAGCCCAGGCGCGCCACCACGTGTCCGTCGATGGCCAGATAGATCCATGATACCAGGGCGGCCCCATCCTTCGTTTCAGAGAACCTCGATGCCCCTTGCCCCCCATCGGCAGCACCGCTGAAATCCGCACTGCCCAACCGCAAGGCGCGATTCCCCTGGCGGCCGGACACACCACGGTCATGAACGGTGACCTCCGCCAGGGGCAGAGCCGTAATCTGCCGGGCCTCTGCCACGCGTCGGATCTCCACGGCAATCGGATGATCCGCCGCTTGCTCCAGACCGGCCGCCAGGGACAGGATGTCATGCTCCGCCAGGTCTGCCATCGGAACCACGGACTGCAGCTGCCAGCGGCCCTGGGTGAGGGTACCGGTCTTGTCAAATACCACCGTATCGATGCGTTCGGCCCAATCGAAGGCCCGGAAGTCCTGCACCAGAATCCCCTTGCGGGCCGCCAGGGAAACTCCGGCCACACGCGCCAGGGGCACCGCCACTCCCAGGGCACAGGGGCAGGAGATGACCAGAACGGTCAACCCCCGAATAAAGGCCTGCTCAAAAACCGCACCCCGCGCCAGCAACACCAGGGCGGTGGTGGCCGCCAGGAGCACCATCACGGGCACAAAAACCCGCAAAAGCTTGTCGGTACGCCCCTCCACGACGGTCTTGCGGTTCAAGGCCGCATCCATGACGGCCAGCATCTGACCGAGGGTTGAAGACCGGCCGACATTTTCCGCCCGCACCAGATAGTTGCCCTCGATGACCCGCGTTCCACTGATCAGGCGGTCGCCCGCGCGTTTGGGCCGCGGCTGAGCCTCCCCTGTCAGGGAAGATTCGTCGACCATGCCCTGCCCTTCGACCACTCGCCCGTCGGCGGCCGCAATCTCACCGATCGTGATCCGGAATAGGTCTCCGGGCGCCAGTTGTGCGGCGGCCACATAGCGGCCCCGGGAATCACCCCTTGGGCAAAGGCGTACCTTGGCCGGCATCAGGGCGTAGTAATGTCCCAGATCCTTCTGGATACGATCCTTGGCCTGCCGTTCCAGGATCTTGCCCAGCTGGACCAGAATGATCAGCATACAGGTCGTATCGAAATAGAGATGCAGGCTGCCGCCCTGGAGCAGATTGAAAACACTGTAACCATAAGCGCTGATGGCCCCGATGCTGATCAGGGCCTCCATGCCCGGCTGCCCCCGGAGGATCCCGGCAAGACCTTTGCGGTGCAGCGGTAACCCGCCGTAAACCATGACTGCCGTGGCCATGAAGAACATGGGCCAGGATATCTTCCAGACGTCATCGGCTTCCAGAGCAGTCACAAAACCCGAATAGAGGGCAAAGGAGAGCATCATCACGTTCATCGTCAGGAAGGCCGAGACGGCGAAACGCACGAACTGGCGGCGGCGTTCCTGGTCGGCGGTCAGCTCATCGGGGGGGTGAGCGTCATACCCCAAACGCTGGATGACCTCCCGGATCGCATCGGGCGAGCTGCGGGTGGGATCGTAGGCACAACGGAGGCGGTCGGTGGAGAAATTGCAGCGCACATCCATGATGCCGCTCTGCCTACGCAGGGTTTCCTCGATCACCCAGGCACAGGCCGGGCACCACATGCCCTCGACGACTAGATGGATGGCCAGAGCGCCGTCTGGA
>JASFFM010000290.1:0-5779 GCA_050124295.1 Desulfobacterales bacterium
TGTACGGGAGGCCTCCAACTTGTGAAACATCCGGGTTAAACACCAAACCCATGGCCGACGGCGAAGGCCGCCAGAGTGTCAGGGGCGTGTTTCCTTGAGAGTGTGAAGACAACGCAGAGGATACGTTAACCGAAAGCACGCCCTGGCTGGCGCGGCGGCGTGCGGAGGCAAAGGAGAGAGACGATGGGAAAACGGCTTTTGGTTCTGTTGTTAACGGTGGTGTTGCTCTCGGCGGTTCCGGCCCAGGCGATGGAGCCGGTAAAAATCGGCATGATTACCACCTTGTCCACCAAGGCAGGCTATTTGGGTGAGGAGATTCGCGACGGATTTCAATTGGCCATCGACCAGGAAGGCGGCAAACTGGGCGGCGTGCCCGTGGAACTGCTTGTGGATGACGACGGCCGCAAACCGGAGAAGGCCAAGCAGATCGCCGAGCGGTTTATTCAACGCGACAAGGTGAAGATCTTGACGGGCATCGTGTTTTCCAATGTGGCCATCGCCGTGGTTCCCAAGGTGGTGCGACAGGACGTGATCTACGTGAGCCCTAACGCCGGTCCGTCGCTTTTGGCCGGCAAGGGGTGTCATGCGAATTATTTCAACGTGGCCTATCAGAACGACAACCTCGACGAGGTCGTGGGCCAATACGTCAGTGAGGCCGGCTTTAAAAACGTCTACCTCTTGGCGCCCAATTACCCGGCCGGCAAAGACCACCTGGCCGGATTCAAACGCTATTACAAGGGGGCCATCGCCGGCGAGGTGTACACCAAGCTGGGGCAATCGGACTACGCGGCCGAAATCGCCGCCTTGCGGGCGGCCAAACCCGACGCTGTGTTTTTCTTTTTGCCCGGCGGCATGGGGATCAATTTTATCAAACAGTACGCCCAGGCCGACCTGAATCAGACCATCCCGGTCTTTGGCCCGGCGTTTTCCTTCGACGAACGCCTTTTGCAGGCGGTCAAGGATGCCGCATTGGGGGTCAAAAACGGCTCGCAATGGACCCATGACCTGGACAATCCGGCCAACCGGCAGTTTGTGGAGGCCTATCGAAAAGCTTACGGGCGCACCCCCACCCTTTACGCCAGCCAGGGATATGATGCCGCCCGTCTCCTGGGCAGCGCCCTGAAACAGGTGGGCGGCGATGTCTCCAAGATCGATGCCCTGCGCCAGGCCATCCGCAAGGCCGATTTTGCCACCGTGCGGGGCAAGTTCGCCTTTGCGGCCAACCAGCACCCGGTGCAGGATCTCTATATCCGTGAGGTGGTCAAGGACGCCGGCGGCAATTACACCAACAAGACCCTCAAGGCGGTTTTCAAGGATCATAGCAATGTCTACATCGAAGAATGCAAATTAGATTAGGCCGCATTCAGCAAGGGCATCGTGCAGCCCAGGCCAGCCTGCTCGCATTTCCCCAATCCTCGAGGTAGCGCTGTTGCGCCTGTGGTTGCGAAAACGATGCGGCCTTGGCCGGAACCACAATCTACCCTTGCTGAACAGGCACGGGCGCCTAGATGGTATCCGCTCCGAGGTGATCTTTTGGTCCTTGGCAATAACCAAAGCATCTTATCTCTGGACGAACACTTCATTTTTTCATCCAAGGTGCCCGCGGCCGAGCAATGGAGCTGATGGCGTTCCTAAAATGGAATCCGCCAACTTAAGGATCGACGCCTCAAGCTTTGCAGAACTTCGCAGAAAGCCGCTTTCAGACGACGCTGCCATAATTTCGCGATCAAGGCTTGCGCGTCCTGGGGGATCAGGCGTACCAGAGTGCGCTGCAGTGACGGGGGATGCGTGTAACGCCGATATCGGACTTTTTACGGAGTCCTCATGCTCTTATTGATCGAACAACTGCTCAACGGTCTCCAGCTGGGCATCATGCTGTTTCTCATGTCCGCCGGTCTGACCCTGGTGTTCGGCATCATGCAGGTGATCAACCTGGCCCACGGATCCTTTTACATGATCGGAGCCTTCGTGGGGGCCACGGTGACCAGCCGCACGGGATCGTTTCTCCTGGGCATCCTGTCGGCGCTTTCGGCCGCCGCCCTGGCCGGCATGGTGGTTGAAACGCTCGTGCTGCGACGCCTGTACAAAAAAGACCATTTGGATCAAGTGCTGGCCACCTTCGGCCTGATCATGTTTTTCAACGAATTGACGCGGATCATATGGGGTCGTCAGCCCCTTTTCATGGATGTGCCGTCCTGGCTGGCCGGAAGCATCGAACTCATTCCGGGCATCCCCTATCCCAGCTACCGCCTGGCGGTCATTGCGGTCGGCATTACGGTGGGGGTGCTGCTCTACCTCCTGTTCACCCGCACGCGCATCGGCATGCAGATCCGGGCGGGCGCCTGCAACCGCGAAATGGCCGCCGCCCTGGGTGTCAACATCCGCCTTTTGTACACGGCGGTATTCAGTCTGGGAACGCTCTTGGCGGGACTGGCCGGAGTAATGGCGGGCCCCATCCTGGCGGTGGAGGCCGGCATGGGGGAAAGCATTTTGATTCTCACCTTCGTGGTGATTGTTATCGGCGGGATCGGGTCCATCCGCGGCGCTTTGCTGGGCGCGCTGCTGGTGGGTCTGGTGGACACCCTGGGCCGGGCCTTTCTGCCCGCCATGCTGCGCCTGTTCCTAACCCCGGCCTATGCCGACGGGGCAGCGGCCTCTCTGGCCTCCATGTCGGTTTATCTGCTCATGGCGCTGGTGCTGGTATGCCGCCCCCGGGGATTGCTGCCGGCCCATGGATAAAGAAAGGCCCTGTTCGATGGCCCTCATTCGATTGCTAATCCGGATATTTAACGCGTTGGAGGCCTCCCGCAGGAGGCCTTCCGGCGCGCCGCGGGAGGCAGGCCACCAAAGGCGCCTGCCAACGCCGTAGAGGGATGCCCCGGGCTTGCCCGCCGGGTGCCAAGGGAATGCGCTGCGCTCAGATATTTGCCCCTCACCAAGGGTTGCCGGCCACATTGGCGGCAAGCTTCCATTATGACAGAGGACAGATTCATCAAAACAAACGGGCATCAATATTATCATGAAATGATCGGGCTAGCTGGCCTCAGGCGTACCTGGCAACAGGTCTCGTGCGCAAGACATGCCGCCCATGCAAGCGCCGCCAAGCGCAAGCCTGCCGCAGGGCTGCCATGGGCGTTTGCATGGAAACACGGTTGGGCAGTGTGGAATCAATGGCTTTAAACCGCAGGACCATTTCTGTCAGCGTTGCGGCCATTGTGCTGATGGCCCTGCCGCCCATGGCCGGCCTGGCCGACGAGCCTTATATCGTTTCCTTTTTCAGCCGTATTCTGATCTATGCCCTGGCCGCCGTAAGCCTCGATCTGATGCTGGGTTTCGGCGGCATGGTCAGCCTGGGGCATGCCGCCTTTTTCGGAATTGGTGCCTACGTGGTGGCGATTTTGTCCTTCCACGCGTTTGACGGGACCCCCCTGCTCGCATGGCCCGTTCAGATCGATGGTCAGCTCAGCGCGCTCATCGTTTGGCCGTCCGCCGTGCTGCTGGCCGCCGCCGCCGCGGCGCTGATCGGCGCCTTGAGCCTGCGCACCAGCGGTATGCATTTTATCATGATTACCCTGGCCTTTGCCCAGATGCTTTACTACTTCTTTGTCTCTTTGGAAGCCTATGGCGGCGACGACGGTATCAGCCTCATCTCCCGCAACACCATGCCGGGTTTGGATCTGGGGGATGCCAGCCAATTTTACTACCTGTGTCTGGCCGCCCTGGCGGTATTTCTCTTTCTGGCATGGCGCCTGGTTCACTCCCGCTTCGGCATGGTCATTCGGGGCTGCAGAGAAAACGAGCTGCGCATGAGATCATTGGGTTTTCCCACCTTCCGCTATCGGCTGGTCTGCTTCATCATTGCCGGTGCCGGGGCCGGGTTGGCCGGCGCGTTGATCGCCAACCAGACGGAATACGTCAGCCCGGGATTGATGCACTGGACACGCTCGGGAGAGATTCTGGTCATGGTACTGCTGGGCGGGATGGGAACCTTGTTGGGACCGGTCCTGGGCGCTGCGAGCCTCCTGCTGATGGAAGAACTGCTTTCGATGGTCACCGAGCACTGGATGGTCTATCTGGGCCCGTTTCTCGTTCTGGTGGTGTTGTTTGCCAAGCGCGGCATCTACGGCTGGATAGCAGGGAGCAACGACAACCATGGCTGACGATCTGCTGGCGGTTCGATCCCTGGTCAAGCGCTTCGGTGCCGTTCAGGCCAGCAACGACTTTTCCCTGAACGTGGCCCGGGGCGAACTGCATGCCCTGATCGGCCCCAACGGCGCCGGCAAGACCACCGTCCTCAACCAGCTCAGCGGCGAACTGGCGCCGGATAGCGGCCAGATCTATTTTGACGGCCAGCGGATTACGCGGCTGCCGGTCTACCGGCGGGCCCGGCTGGGTCTGGCGCGCTCCTATCAGATTACCTCCGTGTTTGACCATCTCACGGTCAGACAGAATCTTGCCCTGGCCATCCAAGCCCACAATGGCCACAGTTTCCGCTTCTGGCGCAGGGCCGGCAAGGACCCGGCCATTCGCCGGGCCATCATGCCGGCCATGACCCGGGTGGGGCTGGAGGAGCGTGCGGACATTCCAGCGGTCAACCTCTCCCACGGCGAGAAACGGCAGTTGGAAGTGGGCATGTCCCTGGCGGGTCAACCGAAAATGCTGCTGCTGGATGAACCCTATGCCGGCATGGGCCCCGGGGGCGCCGTGGAATTGACCAAATTGATCCAACGCTTGAAAGCCGAGATCACCATCCTGCTGGTGGAACACGACATGGGGGCCGTCTTCGCGCTGGCCGACCGCATTACCGTGCTGGTCTACGGACGGGTCATCGCCAGCGGCGCGCCGGAAGCCATCCGCGCCCATCCAACCGTTCGCCAGGCCTATCTGGGCGACGAGCAATTTGAACAAGGGTAAGACCGGTGCTGGAAGTCAACCAAATCGAGACGTTTTACGGTCAAAGCCAGGCCCTGTTCGGGATCAGCCTCAATGTGCACGAAGGCCAAGTGGTCACCCTGCTGGGCCGCAATGGCATGGGCAAAACGACCACCATCCGATCGGTCATGGGGCTCACGCCGGCCCGTGGCGGGGATATCCGCTTTCACGGGCGCAGCATCCGTGCCCTGCCGCCTTACCGCATCGCCCGCAGCGGTATCGGGCTGGTGCCCGAGGGGCGTCAGATTTTTCCCACCCTGTCGGTTCGCGAAAACCTTGTCGCCACGGCCGGTCACGGGTCGCGTTGGACCCTGGAGGCCATCTATGAATTGTTCCCGGATTTGCATGTGCGTGAGCGCCATTACGGCAATCAGCTGTCGGGCGGGGAGCAGCAGATGCTCGCCATCGGGCGGGCGCTGATGACCCATCCGCAGCTGCTCATACTGGATGAAGCCACGGAGGGTCTGGCCCCCAAAGTGCGCACCCAGATCTGGCGCTGCCTGGCAGTTTTGAAGCAGCAGGGGTTGTCCATTCTGGTGGTCGATAAAAACGTCGATGCCCTGGCGCGGATTTGCGATCGGTTTTATGTAATTCAAAAGGGTCGTAATATCTGGGAGGGGACTCCCGCGCAATTTCAGTCCGATCCGGACATCCGCCATGACTATCTAGGGGTTTGATCGTTGGGGGATGCGCCTCACCCGCCGGACACCCATTCAGACCGGGTCGGAGGATCCCGGATAGGGTCGAATTTAAGGATACGATTTGGACAAAAGATAATTCATTTTTCCCTTGACGTGTTGCTCAATTATGTGCATTTTAAAAAAGAAGCAAGCCAACCGCAGGCTGA
>JASFFM010000291.1:0-5771 GCA_050124295.1 Desulfobacterales bacterium
GCCAGGCACCGGAGATAGTGCGCCAGGTCGGCCAGGTTCCAGGAGCGCGTGCGGTCGCGGTAGGAGTGCGCCGACGGCCCGAATCCCAGATAGGGCTCAAACCGCCAGTATTTGGAATTATGCCGTGAACGAAAGTCCGGCCTACGGGCGAAGTTGGATATCTCGTAGTGATCATACCCCCTGGCGGTCAGGAAGGCGGCCGTGGTCGCGAACAATTCCGCCAGGTGCGCTTCATCCGGCGGAATCATTCGACCGGCTTGCAGATCACGTGTCATGGGTGTGCCGGATTCAAAGGTCAGGATATAACAGGCTAGATGCTCCGGCCGGAACGCCAGGGCCTGGGCGAGGTCATCTTCCCAAACAGACACCGTCTGTTCGGGAAGGCCATAGATCAAATCCAGGCCCAGGTTGTCGAACCCGGCCGCACGCGCCTGGGTGATCACCCGTAGCGCCGCCGCGCGATCATGGATCCGTCCCAGCAACTGGAGGCCACTATCCCGGAATGACTGCACACCGATATTCAGGCGATTCACGCCGATCTTGCGCAGCTCCCTCAAGGTCTCGCCTTTGACCGTACCGGGGTTGACCTCCAGGGTGATTTCGGCCTTCGGGCGCAGATCAAAATGGGTTGCCACGGCGGCCAGCAGATCCGCAACCGCATCCGGCGGGCAGATCGACGGCGTTCCCCCGCCGAAATAGACCGTGTCGACCGCCAGGCAAGGATCCCCACGCAGGCCTATCTCCCGCTGCAAAGCGGCCAGAAAGGCCGGAAGCGCGGATCGATCGGTTACCGAATAAAAATCACAGTACCGGCATTTGTGCTGGCAGAAAGGAATGTGGAAGTAAAGTCCGGCCGGCGGCATGGGGATCTTCCTTGCTCTATCAGGCGTGGACGACAGGAGGGAATGCGTTGGTCTCAGCCGGGCCAGCGGGCGTCGGGAACCGGGCGGGATGTGGGGGCATTCGGCCGGGGAGCCGTCGGTCTAACGCTTGTGGGGCTCTCCCATCTCGATGCCCAGATCCAGCGCTTTCTGATTCATCTCCACAAAGCCGGAAGGTATACGGCTTTTGAGCACGGCCATGATGGAGGTCGGCTGCACCAGCTCGGTCAGGGCCACGACCGCCCCCAGCATGCAGATATTGAACACAATCGGTTTGCCGATCGTTTCGATCACCGTCTGATACATGGGCAGTTCCACCTGCCAGGCATCCACCTTGCGCTCCTGCTTGACGAAACGGCTGTCCGTGAGGAGCAGTCCACCCGGGCGGATAATGGCGGCAAAGCTGTTGTAGGACTCCTGGGTCAGGCAGACCAGCATGTTGGGCTGGATCACCTTGGGAAAATTGATCTCTTCATCGGAAATGATGATATCGGAACGGGTCGAGCCGCCCCGGGCCGCCGCCCCGTAGGCCTGGGACTGGGTGGCGTTGAGCCCCTCGTGGATCACGGCGGCTTCTGCGAAAATGATGGCGGCGGTGATGACACCCTGGCCACCGGAGCCGGTGAAGACCATCCGCATTCTTTCCATGGGAACTAACCTTTCATCGCCTGTTCTATGATTTTATCGTATTCATGGCAGTATTCCGGCGCTTCCTTTTGCACAAAAACACCTCTTTCGATAAGATCCGGATTGTCTTTCTTCTTCTTGGATCCGATCGGCACGGTGATGTCTTTGTAGAGCGCCATCATGTCCGCGGCCGCCCCCTGTCTGTTCTTGCGCCCAAAATGGGTCGGGCATTGGGAGAGGATTTCGACCACGCTGAAGCCTTCGTGCAAAATGGCCTGTTTGATCAGATCCGTGGCCTGCTGGGCATGGAAGGTGGTGCTGCGGGCTACAAAGGTGGCCCCGGCCGCGGTGGCCATTTCCACCACATCGAAGGACCGGTCGATATTGCTGAAAGGCGCGGTGGTGGCATTGATTCCCACCCCGCTCATGGGTGAAAACTGCCCTCCCGTCATGCCGTAGATGCGATTGTTCATGACAATGGCCGTCATATCAATATTGCGCCGGCAAGCGTGAATAAAATGGTTGCCGCCGATTGCGAGAGCATCCCCGTCTCCCATGGGAACGATCACGTTCAGCTCCGGTTTGGAAAGTTTGACACCAGTGGCAAAGGCCAGGGCCCGTCCGTGCAGGGTGTGCAGGGTGTGGAAATCGACATAGCCCGAAATCCGGGATGAACAGCCGATACCCGAGGCCATCACGATTTCATTTTTGCTCATGTCCAACTTCTCGATGGCCCGCAGCAGACTGTTCAATACCGTGCCGTGGCCGCAACCCGGGCACCACATGTGCGGGAAAAAGCGCTGTCGGAGATAATCATGAACCGCCATACTAAACCCCCTTTCCCTGGATGAGCCGCAGAAGTTTACGGATATCCATCGGCGTGATGAAAACACCGTCGATGCGGTTGGCCAGGAAGACCCGCTCCGGCATATCCACCGCTTTTTTGACCTCCTGCATGACCTGGCCCATGTTCTGCTCCACCACGATGATGGCCGTGGCCTGAGCGCATTTCTCGCGCACGATCTCCCGGGGAAAGGGCCACAAGGTCTGCAATTCCAGCAATCCCAGGGGCTCTCCCCGGCGGCGCCGGTCTTTGACCACGTGCAGGGCGGAACGGGCCGAGGAGCCGTAGGAGACCATCACGACCTCGGCATCCTCCAGGCTATGCTCCTTGTAGCGGGCCAGCTGGTTGGTACGGTTCTCGATTTTGTCCACCAGGTGACGGATCAGGCCGTGCACCACGTCCGGATCCGCGGAGGGGAAGCCCCACATGTCGTGGTAGAGGCCGGTCACGTTGTAGCGATGGACGCCGCCAAAATCGCTCATGGGCAGGCGGCCGTCCTCCCGGGGCAGGTAGGGGTGGTAGTTGACCCCGCCCTTGACGGATGTTCGCAATCGCTCCACCAGGGGAATTTCTCCGGGTGCCGGCACCTCCAGCTTCTCCCGCATGTGGCCCACGATTTCATCGAAGAGCAGGATCACCGGTGTGCGATAGGTTTCGGCCATGTTGAAGGCCTCGATGGTCATGGCAAAAACATCCTGATGGTTTGAGGCCGTCAATGCGATGATCGCGTGGTCCCCGTGAGTGCCCCAACGGGCCTGCATCACATCACCCTGGCTGCCATGCGTGGGAATGCCCGTGGAGGGTCCCCCGCGCTGGACATTGGTGATGACACAGGGGATCTCGGTCATGACCGCGTAGCCCAGCGCCTCCTGCATCAGGGAAAACCCCGGGCCGCTGGTAGCCGTCATGACCTTGTGGCCGGTCAGCGAAGCTCCGATAATGGCGGCAATGGAAGCAATTTCATCTTCCATCTGGATGAACTTGCCCCCGACCATGGGCAGTCGCCGGGCCAGCAGCTCCGCAATTTCCGAAGACGGGGTGATGGGATAGCCGGCAAAGAAATCCAGCCCGGCGTAAATGGCCGCTTCCACACACGCTTCGTTGCCCTGAACGAATTTGACCTGATTGTCCATGATCCTGCCCTATTCGGTTTCGATTTCGATGGCGAAGTCCGGACATCGGATTTCGCAAAGTTTACAGGCAATGCAGTCTTCCGGTCGGGCGGCAAACACCTTGTCCATTTCATCCAGTTCCAAAACGTCCTTGGGGCAAAAATGCACGCAGATGCCGCAACCTTTGCACCAGTCCCCTTCGATATGATGCTGCTTCAATTTCTTCTTGGCCATCCGGCAGTCTCCTCAACCTTAACAGATCCAACGCGTGCTGCGGCCCCGAGGCTTCCATGGGGACGCCCCGGGCGGCAGCCACCCGGACCGGCTATAGTGGGGTCCCCTCGACTTTGTCAAGCAAAACCGGCCCCCCGGGGAAAATAAGACCTTATCTTCCAAATTATTGAATATACCATGGTTTTTATTTCCCGGCCCGATATGAACGACCGGGAGGCCCAGGGACGGTCAGGACGCCATCAACTTGCGCAGAACAAAGGGTAAAATGCCGCCGTGCCGGAAATAATCGACTTCCACCTCGGAGTCGAGGCGGGCCAGTACGTCAAAGGTGACGACCGTCCCGTCCGCCTTTTCGGCCTTGACCTGGAGCATTTTGCGGGGCTGAATGTCTTCGATGCCGGTGATCGTGAAAGTTTCTTCTCCAGAAAGCCCCAGCTGCTCGACACCCTCACCTTCCTTGAACACCAGGGGCAGCACCCCCATGCCCACCAGGTTGCTGCGGTGGATACGCTCGAAAGATCGGGCGATCACCGCTTTCACGCCCAGCAGGTTGGAGCCCTTGGCGGCCCAATCGCGGGAGGAGCCGGTGCCGTATTCCTTACCCCCCAGAACCACCAGGGGCGTGCCCTCCTTTTTGTAGGCCATGGCGGCCTCATACATGGTGGTTTCCTCAGCCTGGGGAAACTTCATCGTGAAGCTGCCTTCCTTGCCGCCCACCAACTGGTTCTTCAGGCGAATATTGCCGAAGGTGCCCCGCATCATGACTTCGTGGTTGCCCCGACGGGAGCCGTAGGAGTTGAACTGGGCCGCATCGACGCCCTGCGCAATCAAATACTGCCCGGCCGGATAGGCTTCGGGAATGGCCCCGGCCGGTGAAATGTGATCGGTGGTCACGGTATCGCCCAGCACGGCCAGGGCCCGCGCGCCGGCGATGTCGGTCGGCGGATCGAGTTCAATATTGAAGTTCTCGAAATACGGTGGATTCTTGATGTAAGTGGACTGGTCATCCCAGGTATAGGTCATGGATTTGACGTCGGGCAGTTCCGCCCAGAATTCGTCCCCGTCGAAAATACGCCCGTATTCCTCTTCGTAGAATGCCGCCTTCAGGTGGGCCTTGACCAGGGCCTCGATTTCTGCATTGGTGGGCCAGATATCGTCGAGGTAGACCGGCTCCCCGTTGGGATCCAGTCCCACGGGTTCGTAGGTCAGATCCACGTCGATGTGGCCGGCCAGGGCGTAGGCCACCACCAGCATGGGCGACATCAGAAAATTGGACTTGATGCGCTGGTGGATACGGGCTTCGAAGTTGCGGTTGCCCGAGAGCACCGAGGCCACATTAAGATCGTTGTTCACCACGCATTGTTCGATCACCGGATCCAGCGGCCCGCTGTTGCCGATACAGGTCGTACACCCGAAACCGGCCAGATGGAAGCCCAGGCCCTCCAAATAGGGCATCAGGCCAGCGGCCTCCAGGTATTGGATGACAACCTTGGAGCCGGGCGCCAGGGATGTCTTGACAAAGGGCGGCACCCGCAAACCGCGCGCCAAGGCCTTTTTGGCCAACAAGCCGGCACCCAGTAAAACGAAGGGATTGGAGGTGTTCGTACACGAGGTGATGGCCGCCACCACCACACTGCCATGGCGAATTTCAATCGGCGTGCCGTGCAGGTCAAGGCGGCAGCCCCCGTCCGAGACCGGCTTGCAGCTTGGCATGCGCGCGGTTTGGGTACCGGACTCTTCGTGGAACTGGGAAATACGGGCCATCTCTTCGTCGCGGCTGTATGCGCACCCCAGGATGTCCGCAAACTTCTTTTTCAAATCGGTCAGCACGATGCGGTCCTGGGGTCGCGCCGGCCCGGACACACAGGGCTCCACGCTCCCCAGATCCAAGGTCAGCACATCGCTGTAGGTGGGTGTCTGGTCGGCGGTGTAGAAAAGCCCGTTTTGGCGGGTATAGGCCTCCACCAGGGCCGCCTGGTCGCTGCGGTTGGTGGCCCGCAGGTAGTCAATGGTCTTCTCGTCCACCGGAAAGATGCCCAGCGTGGCCCCGTATTCCGGGGTCATGTTGGATAT
>JASFFM010000292.1:0-5770 GCA_050124295.1 Desulfobacterales bacterium
AAGGTCACCCCCTCTCCACCCCCCCCGGGATCGGACCCTGTCATCCTGGAGCATCTCCTTGCCCGTCAGCGCCACGCCTTCGGCTCCTGTAACAGCGCCGCCCTTAACCCGGACATTTCCCAAGTTTGTGGCCTCCCGTACAAGGCCTTCCGGCGCGCCGCGGTCGGCATGCCACCGCAAGTGCCGGATCAGGCCGACAGGGAGGCCGCGGGCTTGCCCGCCGGGTGCAAAGGGTATGCGCTGCGTTTGGCAATGCGCCCCCACCCAAGGGTTAGCGACCCATTTAGCGCAACCTTCCGTTGAGACAGGGAACCAATGCATCCAAGCCGGTGGGCAAGAATATGTTCATGAAATGGGGGCGTTAAACCACCCCATGGCCGGCAGCACCGTCACGGGAACCGTTATCCACGAGTCCTCAATTGGTCTTACGAATCTGGTAGCGCTTGATTTTGTGGTAGAGCGTCGACCGGTCGATTCCCAGAATGCGGGCCCCCCGGGTCATGTTCCAGCCGTTGGTGTTGAGAATGTGGGTTATATGCGCTATCTCCATCTGGCGCAGTGATCCGCCGAAAGCAGGGGTGGCACATACCGGTTGAAAGAAGGGCAGTTCTTCGGGGCGAATCCGGTCGGATTTGCAGATCACCACGGCACGTTCGATGGCATTGCGGAGTTCCCGGACATTGCCGGGCCATTCGTGAAGCATCATCTCGTCCATGGCCCCGCGGCTGATCTTCAGCGACCCTTTGCCGGTTTCGTGGATGTAACGCAGAAGAAAATGCTCGGCCAGCAGGGGGATATCCTCCTTACGCTCGCGCAAAGGGGGCATATCGAGCGAAATGACGTTCAGACGATAGAAAAGGTCCTCGCGGAAATACCCGTCGGCGACTGCTGCCGCCAGATCGCGGTTGGTGGCCGCAATCACGCGAAAATCGGCTTCCAACGGTTGGGTGCCGCCAACGCGGTAGAACACGTGATTTTCCAGTACACGCAGCAGGTCGACCTGCATGCGAGCACTGATTTCGCCAATCTCGTCCAGGAAAAGCGTGCCGCCGTGGGCCAGTTCCAGCTGCCCTTTTTTGGTTTCGGCCGCGCTGGTAAAGGCACCCTTCTGGTAGCCAAACAGCTCGCTTTCCATGAGATTTTCAGGAATGGCACCGCAGTTGACGGCCACGAAGGGACCATTGTGCCGGCCACTGTTGGAATGAATCGCCTTGGCGGCAAGTTCTTTACCCGTGCCGGTTTCGCCGGTAATAAGCACCGTGGTATCCATCGGCGCCACATCTTGGATCATTTGGAAGACCCGCTGCATGGAGCTCGATTGGGCGATCATACTTTCAAACTGATCGCCGGATGGGTAGCTTTGGCCCGCATAGGCACTCTTGCCGGGGTATCCTTGGTGGCTAATGATTTCCTGCAACCGGCCGCAGAGCTCGTCCGGTTTGATGGGCTTCAACAGGTAGTCGTGGGCGCCCGACTTCATGCATTCGACCGCATTTTCAATGGAGCCATAGGCCGCCATCATGATGACGGAAAGGTCAGGATCAGCCGCTTTGGCCAGCCGCAGCAGCTCCAGCCCGGCCTGACCCTCTTGGCCCACATCGGCCAGCATGATATCGAACGGCTGCCGGCCGAGCAGTGATCGCGCTTCTTCCCCCGGAGAAGTTGTGGCCACGTTGTAGCCACGTTCCATCAGGCAGTCCGCCAAAGCGGAGCGGGAGGCCTGATGGTGGTCGACAATCAGGATGCTGCTGGGCGTTTTAATCATAAGACCTTGATTCTGATGGATCCATCCAGTGGCCGGGTGTCGCTTAAGGCTTCAAAAGGGCAAGCGCCTTTTGCACGACACGCTCGACCGAAAACCCGAATTGTTCCTGTACCACCGGTCCGGGGGCGGATGCCCCGAACCCCGTCATGCCGATAATGTCGCCCGCATCACCAACGTAGCGTTCCCATCCCATGGGCAACCCCATTTCCACGGCCAGCCGGGCCGAAATCCCCGGCGGCAGCACCTCTTCCCGGTAGCTGGCCGGCATGGCCTCGAAAAGCTCCCAACTGGGCATGCTGACCACGCGCGTCTTGATTCCCTTGTCGGCCAGTGGGAGGCGCGCCGCCATAATCAGGTGAACTTCCGAACCACTGGCCATGAGAATAATATCCGGCTGCCCATCGGCATCCGCCATAATGTAAGCACCTTTAGAGAGCCCTTGGGCGGGCGGCAGTACCGCGCGGTCCAGCACGGCCAGCTTCTGGCGCGTCAGCGCCAGGGCGACCGGGTGATCGGTGTGTGACACGGCTGTGCGCCAGGCTTCGGCGGTTTCCGTGGCATCCGCCGGACGGATTACGGTCAGACCGGGAATCGCACGCAAGCTGGCCAGGTGTTCCACGGGTTGATGGGTGGGCCCGTCTTCCCCGACCGCAATGCTGTCATGGGTGAACACGTAGATGACCGGCAAACCCATCAGGGCCGCCAAGCGAATCGCCGGCCGCATATAATCGGCAAACACCAGAAAGGTTCCCCCGTAAGGCTTCACGCCGCCATGCAAGGCCATACCCGACATAATCGCCGCCATGGCGTGTTCGCGCACCCCGAAACGGATATTGCGTCCATCGAAAGCATTTTTCTGGAATTCGGAAGCACCGTTGATGTAGGTCTTGTTGGAGGGCGCCAGATCGGCCGATCCCCCGATCAGGGTATCGAGATTGGCCGCCAGAGCATTGAGGACCATTCCTGATGCAGCCCGCGTGGCCACCGGTCCGTCCCCGGGTTTAAAATCCGGCACCGTGGCATCCCAATCTTCGGTCAGCTCGCCGATCAGAGCGTGCTGGAGGGCATCGGCCCGTTCAGGATGGCGATGGCGATAGGCATCCATCAGCCCCTGCCAGGCCGCCTCGGCGTCGTTGCCTTTGTCCACCGCCTGACGAAAGCGGGCCAGTACGTTGTCGGGCACGAAGAATGTCGCCTCCTCCGCCCAGCCAAGGTTTTGTTTGGTCAACCGGACTTCCTCTTCTCCCAGGGGGGCTCCATGAGCGTCGGCCGTTCCGGCCTTGTTGGGACTCCCGTAAGCTATTTGGGTTTTGAGCATGATCAGCGAAGGGCGCTGGTTTTCCTTGCGCGCCGCGTCCAGGGCCGTGGCGATGGCCTTGATATCGTTGCCGTCCTCGACCGATTGAACGTGCCACTGGATGGCCTCGAAACGCTTGCCCACATCTTCGGTGAACGCGATATCGGTGCCGCCTTCGATGGAAATGTCATTGTCGTCATAGATGACAATCAGCCGTGCCAGCCCGAGATGGCCGGCCAGCGATGTCGCTTCGGCCGAAAGGCCTTCCATGAGGTCCCCGTCACCGCACATGACATAGGTATAGTGATCGATGATCTCCGCATCCGGACGGTTGAATCGGGCGGCCAGGTGGCGTTCCGCCATGGCCATCCCCACGGCGTTGGCGATTCCCTGACCAAGTGGTCCGGTGGTGGTTTCAACGCCGGGCGTGTGTCCATATTCGGGATGCCCCGGTGTTTTGCTGCCCCACTGCCGAAAGCTTTTAAGCTCCTCGAGACTGAGATCGTAACCGGTCAAATGGAGAAGGCTGTAGAGCAGCATCGATGCGTGACCCGCCGAAAGAACAAAACGATCACGGTTGGCCCACTGGGGATTGGTCGGATTATGCTTCAAATATTGGGTCCAGAGGACATAGGCCGCCGGGGCCAGTCCCATGGGTGCCCCGGGATGCCCGGAATTGGCTTTCTGGACGGCATCCATGGCCAGCGTTCGAATGGTGTTGATACACATCGTGTCGAGATTTTTCGGATTGGCAGACCCACCTTCAGTCATGTTTCAGTCCCCCTTTGGCTGAGCCGTCAGCGTTGATTTGCCCCGTACCCGGGGCCGTAAAATTCCCGCGTCCCTTGGCCAATGGACGTCATCTGATAAGGATTGCTCACAAGGCCCGCATGGATTCCGATTTGAGTGCGATCTCCCCCCTCAGGGCACGGTCAATCAGATCCAGCGCATCGGCCTTGTCGGCCGGCATTTTAAGTTTCAAGGGCAAATAGTTGGAGGCATGGTTCGCGTGAAAAAGCCCCCCGGTCATATGGGTATGCGCGATCATGAGGCGCAATTCATGCAGCATGGCCTCAGGCGAAAGCAGGGGGAAACGCCCGGCGCGGTAATCATCGAATAGCGGCGTTGCGGGGACCAGCATGAGGCTCAAGGCGCCCACGTATTCCGGATCGATCGCCGAGATCACGCGCCCGGTTTCCCGTGCATGGATGGCGCTGCGTTCCTGACCGGCGATTCCCAGCAGCACCGTGATAGATAACTTGATGCCGGCCTGGCGAATCTTGCGGCCGGCCGCGATCATCCCGCTGGCATCGGCACCTTTGCGAACGGCCGCCAGGGTGATGTCGTCTCCCGACTCCACCCCCATGTAGACAATGCCCAGTCCGTCGGCCTGCAAAGACGCCAGTTCTTGCGCTGTTTTCATGCGGATGCTTTTGGTGTTGGCATATACCCCGACCCGCGTCACCCAGGGAAGGCGCCGCCGGATAGACTGCAGGATCCCTCGCAATCGTTTCTGGGGAATGATAAGGGCATCTCCGTCGCAGATGAACAGCCGTCGCTGGCCACGGGCGTGGGTGGCGGCATAATCGATATCGGCCTGGATGATGGCGTCGGACTTGATCTTAAATCTCTGCCCCTTATAGGCACCGCAAAACGTGCACTTGTTATGCGAACAGCCCACGGTGGCTTGCAGGAGAATACTGCCGGCTTCACTGGGAGGCCGAATCATGTGCCCTTCGTAGTGCATTCTTGACGCTCCTTGGGAAAAACGGGGGTGGCACCTTAGGGAAAGCACAAGACGATGCCTCGGACCAACCCCTAACGGTAAAAAAATGCTGCCATCTTAGCCCAATCCTTTGAATTTGGGCAACCGTTTGTTACCTGTCCACGGCCCGGCAAATGATCGCGGGGTCGTGCGCCCATCGGTTGAAGGCCAGGGATCATCAGATTAACAACCACAATGTCCGCAGCGCATCATAGACCAGCGGGATAAAAAGACCCGGCAGCATATTGCCGATACGAAGTTTCTGGATATCCAGAATGTTCAGGCCGATGGCGACAATCAGGAGGCCGCCGACGGCGCTCATCTGGGCAACCACCGCGGGGGTCAGAAAGGGCTTTAGAAGGGTGGCCGCCAAGGTGATGGCGCCCTGGTAGATAAAGACGGGCAAGGCTGAAAACAACACACCGATGCCGAGGGTGGAGGCAAAGACAATGGAGGTTACGCCATCCAGCAGCGATTTGGCAAAAAGGGTTTGATGATTGCCCGTCAAACCACTTTCCAGAGCGCCCACGATCGCCATGGCACCCACGCAATACACCAAACTGGCGGTCACAAAGGCTTGGGAAAAACCTTCAGCCCTGCGTCCGAGGTGGTTTCCCAGCCAATGGCCCGCGGTTTCCAGATGCGCTTCGATCTGCAGTATTTCACCGATCACCGCCCCCAGCGCAAGACTGATGATGACCAGCAGCAAATCATCGGTTTGCAGGGCGCTCTTCAGACCGATGAGCAGGACAGCCAGGCCGATGGCGCCAATCACCGTCTCCTTGTATGGATCGGGTATGCCGCGCCGCAGCGAGATTCCCAGCAGGCTCCCCACGATAATGGCGGCGGTATTCACAAGGGTTCCCAACATAGCCGTTCTCCCAGAGCAAATCGTCGCCCGACTCATAGTGAATACCACTGCAAATTGCAATCCTAAATCCGT
>JASFFM010000293.1:0-5756 GCA_050124295.1 Desulfobacterales bacterium
TGGGCTGTCCCGAATATTTCATGAAACGATGGATGCCCATTGACTTGGATGCATTGGTTGCCTGTCTTGAATACAGGTTGCGGTCAATGTGTCTGGTAACCCTTGGAGAGGGGCCCATTTCAGAACGCAGCGCATCCTGTTTTCACCCGGTGGGCCAGCCCACGGGATCCCTTTGCGGTGTTATCAGGTGCTTGCGGTGGCATGCATACCGCGGCGCGCCGGAATGTCTTGTCAATGAAGGCCTCCAACACATGCAAAATCCGGGTTAGATTTTCAAGGCCACTTGACAGCCTTCATCCAAGCAAGGTCAGGAAAATGCCTGCGGCGATCACCGTGCCGATGACGCCGGCCACGTTGGGGCCCATGGCGAACATCAGCAAATAGTTCTTCTTGTCGTACTGGGAGCCCACCTTGTGCACCACGCGGGCCGCCATGGGCACGGCCGACACACCGGCCGCCCCCAGCAGGGGGTTGATCTTGTCCTTGCGGAACAGGTTCATCAACTTGGCCAGCAGGATGCCGGCGGCCGTACTGACGATAAAGGCGAACAGGCCGAAGAAGAAGATAAACAACGCCCTGGGCTGCAAAAACGTTTCGGCATTCATGGTGGCCCCCACCGGCAGGCCCAGAAAGATCGTCACAATGTTCAGCAGTTCATTCTGGGCGGCGTGGGTCAGGCGCTCGACGACTTTGGCTTCGCGGAAGAGGTTGCCCAGCATGAACATGGCGATCAGGGGCGCGGCCGCCGGCACGAGCAGAATGATCACCAGGGTAGCCACGATGGGGAAGATGATCTTTTCCAGCCGGCCGACCTTGCGGCCTTTTTGCATGCGGATGGTGCGCTCGCCAGAGGTGGTCAACAGGCGCATGACCGGGGGCTGGATGATGGGCACCAGGGCCATGTAGGCATAGGCCGCGACCGCACAGCTGCCGAGCATGTGGGGAGCCAGTTTGGCGGCCAGAAAAATGGTGGTGGGGCCGTCGGCCCCGCCGATGATCCCCATGGTGGCGGCTTCTTGGAGATCGAATCCCATGGCGGCGGCCACGAAAAAGGTCAGATAGACCCCGGCCTGGGCCCCTGCGCCTAGAAAAATCAACACCGGCTTGGCCAGCAGGGGGCCGAAATCCGTCAGGGCGCCCAACCCCAGAAAAATCAGGGGCGGGATGATTTCCCATTGGATGCCATAATGATAGAATTTCCACAGGAGGCCTTCCTCGGGTGTCATCAGACCGGTCAGGGGCAGGTTGGCCAGCAGAATGCCGAAACCGATCGGCAGCAGAAGCAGCGGTTCGTATTGTTTGGCGATGGCCAGGTAGATCAGGATACCGCCGATCAGCCACATCAGGAGCATCCCCGGAGTGAGGTAGAAAACTCCCGCGGTCTGGAAGATCGCCTGGAGGTCATTTGCCATTTTGATCGCCTTTCGACAGACGGTCCGCCACCACCCGGGTCAGGCGGATGGCGACATAGAGCAGGGTCATACCGATGAAGACGCCCCCCACCCCGGCGATGAAAACCTGCAGGGCCTCTTTCATGGTGTCTTCTCCGAAGACGGCCGGGATGATCGCTCCAGCGGCCAGTCGCCCTTTTCCCGGAGCACGGTGCGCAGGGTCTTCAAAGCGCGGTTGGTGGCCGGCACACCGCCATAGACGGCGGTCTGGAAGATGGTTTCGGTGATATCGGCAACCGGGCAGCCGACATTCAAGGCCGCCTGAATGTGAAGCTTGAGCTCATCCGTTTTGCCCAGCACGGTCAAGGCTGCCACGGCAACCAACTGACGGGTGGGGTGGGGCAGCTTCTCCCGGGCATACATCTTCCCCGTGATAAATAACGACAAGTCTTTGGCCAGACCGGGATCGAACGCCTTCCAAAGCTCAAATGGCTTTTCATCTGCGACCCCCTGAAAATACAGTGCGGCCGTTCTCTGGGTTTTCTCGATCAGGTCATCTGTCATGAATCGAATCCTTTCTATCTGATTCTGGTCAGCGAGATTCGTTTCGATATCAACATTTCCCCTCCTTTGGGAATCAGGAAATACTTTTTTGCTCGAGTCTACTTCCTTTTATGATGATGGTTCATTTTCTTACACGTGGAAGAGAACGAACCGAAAAAAGACGCCCGTGTCCCCCTCAACCCTGCGCGCCATCGCTACGACCATAGCGCGCGGAAACGCGCTTTCGCTCAGACAGTCCGCGCACTTTTTTCCGTTCGCAGCGCCGAATAGCGCCGTACAACGCCGATAGTGGGCGAATGTTTCTTTTGCTACCGGTTGGCCTTGCGGTAACCGAGCTGGTCTAACGCAATAATCCACTTGCAGATATTCGAAGAGCCTTCCACCATGGTGTAGGTGGGGGCATCCCGGTAGAGCCGGGCCACCGGGTATTCGCTGGAATAGCCGTAAGCCCCTAAAATGCGCATGGCGTAATTGGCGCATTTGACGGCGGTCTCCCCGGCCAGGTATTTGGCCATGGCCACATCCAGGCCGTTGTTGAGCCGGCCCTGATCCTTGGCCCAGGCCGCCTTGTAGACCAGCAGCCGGGAGGCTTCGATCTCGGTCGCCATTTGGGCGATCATGTCCTGGTTCATCTGGTATTCACCGATGGGTTTGCCGAACTGCTTGCGTTCGTTGCAGTATTTCAGAACCACCTCCAGGCAGGCCTGGGCCACACCCACCGCACCGGCCGCGGCCGACAGGCGGGTCTGGTTTAGGGAGCCGAATACGATTTTGGCCCCGTCCCCGGGCTTTCCGATGATATTTTCTTTGGGCACCCGCGTGTCGCTGAGGAAAATTTCACCCGTGGGCGAGGCGTGCGAGCCCATTTTCTCCAGGGTGGTGGTTTTGACGCCGTTGAAGTTTTTGAGCTCCACCACGAAAGCGGACAGGCCCTTGGCGCCCTTGGCTTTATCCGTGTAGGCATAGTAAATGGCCACATCGCCCACCGGCGCGTTGGAAATCCAGGTCTTGGAGCCGTTCAGGAGCCAGTGGTCGCCATTGTCTTCAGCCGTGGAGGTCATGGCCATGACGTCCGATCCGGCATCGGGCTCGGTGATCCCGAAGCCGCCCACATATTCCGCCCGCACGAGCTTGGGCACGTATTTGGCGGCCAGTTCCTCGCTGCCGTAATGATAAATGGTGTAGGCGCACCCCAGGGTCTGCATATTGATTTGGACGCGCAGTGAACTCGACGCCCGGGCGATTTCCTCGGTGACGATCATGGCCGAGAGCCAACCCATGTCCTCCCCGTCGTATTTTTCGGGGATCACGGTACCGAAAAGCCCCAGTTCGGCCATGGGCAGCATGGCCTCCCGGTAAGGAAAATGGTGCTTCGTGTCCCATTCGTCGGCATGGGGGGCGATCTGCTTGGTGGCAAATTCGCGGACGGCCTTTCTCAACATCTCCAGATCTTTGGGCAGTGCAAAATCCACGGTATGCTCCCTTGTTCTTGGCTATCGTTTGGGTCGGCTCAGGTGGTCGCCGGGGCAACGGCGTCGTCGATCTTCGCGACCACGGCGGCGGCCAGATCGGCCACCTTTCCTGAAAAGCGCATCGCAAGGGCCGACTGCAGCATGGCCAGGCTGACAGCTGTTTGGCGAGCGGCCATAAGGGCAAGCGCCGCCAAAGCCCAATCCGGCTGCCGTATTCCGGCCGCCTTGAAGTCGAAGGTGACCACTTGCGCCCGGCAAGCAGCCGGAAGTTCGATCCCCGCGGCCTTAATAAGGATGGCTTCCTCTGGCAGTCCGGCGATCAGTTGCTTGCGACGCGCCACCCCCTCGGCGGCCAGGGCCACCACCACCGCGGGGCGCTCAATGCCGGTAAAACCGATCTCTTCTTTCGACAGGATGATTTCACTGATGGAATGACCCCGCAGGACGGTGATGGGATAATCGTTCTTCTGGGAGGCGTGCAGCCCGGCAGAGGCGGCGGCCAGACACAGTAATTCACCGGCCGTGACGATGCGCTGTCCGGCGCTGCCCAGAAAGACGACTTCCCGGCGGGCTTCGCTGACCGGCGGATGCCGTGCTTCGACGCGTCGCGGGGGCAGCGCCGCCGGCATGACAGCCGCTTCCCGGCGGTAAAGGGTTCCATATTCTTCCCGGGCGTTGACCTGTCGGAAGTGATCGACCGGCGGCAATCCCTTCAAAGATGCGGCAATGGCTTGGGGGGAGAGTTTGTTGCGTTTGGTATAGCGCCCCGGGCAGACCCCATGGATGTCGAGCAGGGCAAATCCGTCAAAGCGGATGGCATCTTCGAGTCGGGAAGGCAGGTCCCGGTCGTAGGCCGAGATCCGTGTCAGATGGGCGGCACCGGCGGCGCCGGCCACCTGGCAGACGTCGATAGGTTTTTCCAGCCGGTTCAAAAAACCGGATCCAACTATGGCGTCCGGAGGTGTCGTGGGGGAGCACTGCCCGCCGGTCATGCCGTAGTTGAAGTTGTTCAGCACCAGCAGCGTAAGGTCGATGTTCCGCCGGCAGGTGCTCAACAGATGGGCCCCACCGATGCCCAGGCCGCCATCGCCCATGGTGACCACCACGTGCAAGTCCGGGCGTACCATCTTGATGCCGCTGGCGTAGGTCAGGGCGCGGCCGTGCAGGCCGTGGAAGGCATGGGTATGGAAAAAGGTGTCGAAAAGGCCGGAGCATCCGATATCCGAAACGATGACCACTTGATGCCCTGCAAGGCCCATGTTCTGGAAGGTTTTATCCAGCGCCCCGACGACGCGCTCATGGGCGCATCCTGGGCAGAACACGGGCGGGCGATCCCGATTCAAGAGACTATCCATGTTCGATCACCTCACGGATCTGCTCGGGTTTGATCAACTCCCCGTTCATTTGGCCCAGGAAGCGGATGTGGCGGCCCGGCAGCACCCGCTGGATTTCGCGCACATATTGGCCGAGGTTCATTTCCACAACCACGACCCGGGTATGGGCGGAGGCCTTGTCGCGCAGCAGGGCTTCAGGCACCGGCCAGAGGGTCTTTAACACCAGCCGGGAGACCGGTAGGCCCTTACGGTCGAGGGCCGCCTGGGCGGCTTTCGCGGCCCGCGCGCTGACGCCGTAGGTAACGAGGAGGGTATCCGCGCCCGGCCGCAGATCTTCCTCGAAGTAGACATGACCATCGGCCGCGGCGGTGATCTTACGTTGCAGGCGGTCCTGGTTGCGGGCGATCAAGATCGGATCGACGGTGATATAGCCGTCCGGCCCGTGGGTCGAGGAGGTTTGCCGCACGGGGCGATCGGCGCCGATGGGCAGAAAATCCGGTACACGGCCCGCACCCGTGGTTCCGAAGGGCAAAAAGGCCGCCTCAGGGTCGGCTGACCGTCGGTGGACGATACCCGGCAGGGCCAGGCTGTCGAGGTCCACGGTTTCCCGGGTCATGGCAATTTCCTTGTTGGCCGCCAGGAACACCGGGCAGCGGTAGGTCTCCGCCAGGTTGAAGGCCTGCACGGTGAGCACGATGCAGTCCCGGATGTCCACCGGCGCCAGCACGATAACCGGCAGGCCCCCGCTGTTGCCCCATCGCAGGAATTGGATGTCGCCGTCAGCACCCTTGGTGGCGGAGCCCGTGGACGGTCCCAGGCGCTGGACGTCGACGATGACCAGGGGGATCTCGCTGCCCACGGCAAACGATATTTGTTCGCTGTAGAGGCTGATCCCGGGGCCCGAGGTGGCCGTCATGGCTTTCCAGCCGGCCATGGCGGCCCCCAGACAAAACCCCATGGAGGCGATCTCGTCTTCGCCCTGCATGCAAATACCG
>JASFFM010000294.1:0-5744 GCA_050124295.1 Desulfobacterales bacterium
GCGCAGGGGGCTAACGCCCGCTCATGATCAACGCCAACGATCGCCGGGTGCGCCACCAAATACCGCCTTCAGGCTTTGGGGTGCAACGCGGTGATGGGGCCAAGGATACCCTTGCCAAGCACCGTGGCTTTTTTCCTTGTGCAAGGCAACGGGGTTTCGAACGACTTAACCGTGCAAGGAGCGCCAGCCGGCCCAAGCACAAAACACGGGGTCGGACAGATCCCCTTGAGCGGATTGGATCTTCATTCGGCAACCGGTTGGTTCCCCCTTGCCTGGACAATTGTGCCGAGGCCCTTGAAGACCCAAGGGCGTCTTTGGCCGGAAGGCCAATCTGCATTTGATGCGCTGACCTGCCAGGCGATGCCGCCCACGCGCCGGCAGCGCTCGGCCGGTGGTTGACAGGTCCGCCTGCCACACATAGGGTCTTGAGGTATGGCTATGAGATATAAATCTTTCTAAATTTCACCCCCTGCACATCAAAACCGGGACAGGGAGGCGTCTGGTATGAAAGCATCCGACCTGTTTGTCAAAGCACTCGAGAATGAAGGCGTCGAATACATTTTCGGCATTCCGGGGGAAGAAAACCTGGACATGCTCGATTCGCTCTCGCGCAGTTCGATCAAGCTGGTGCTCACGCGCCACGAGCAGAGCGCTGGATTCATGGCGGCCACCTATGGGCGTCTGACGGGCAAGGCGGGTGTCTGCCTGTCGACCCTGGGACCCGGAGCGACCAATTTGGTGACAGCTGCGGCCTATGCCAACCTGGGAGCCATGCCCATGGTCATGATTACGGGGCAAAAACCCATCAAAACGAGCAAACAGGGGCAGTTTCAGATCGTCGATGTGGTCGATATGATGCAACCCCTAACCAAGTTCACCCGACAGATCGGCAGTGGCGACAGGATTCCCTCGAGTGTTCGCGAGGCCTTTCGCCGCGCACAGGAAGAACGCCCCGGGGCCACGCATCTCGAATTGCCCGAAGATATCGCCCGCGAGGCGACCAGCGTGCCGGTCATTCCGCCCAGCTTCACGCGCCGACCGGTGGCCGAAGACAAGGCCCTTGCGCTTGCCGTGGATCTGATTGCCCGGGCCCGGCACCCCCTGCTTTTGATCGGTGCGGGCGCCAATCGCAAGCGGACCTGCAGCATGCTGCGACGCTTCGTCGATCGGACCTGCATCCCGTTTGTGAGCACCCAGATGGGCAAAGGTGTCGTCGACGAAAATGACGCTCGCTTTATCGGCAACACCGCCCTGTCTGCTACGGATTTCGTGCATCGTGCCATCGATGCCGCCGATGTGATCATCAACGTGGGCCACGATGTGGTCGAGAAACCACCCTTTTTCATGGAGCCCGGCGGTCGCACGGTCATCCATGTCAACTTCACTTCGGCGGAGGTCGACCCGGTCTACTTTCCCCAGGTGGAAGTCGTGGGTGACATTGCCCACAGCATCTGGCGCATCGGTGAAATGCTGCCCGCCCAATGCCATCGCGACGATTCCTATTTCGACACGGTGCGCCAGGCGTTTGCCGACCATCGGCGGCAGGGGGCCCGGGATGAGCGTTTCCCCGTCTATCCCCAGCGCCTCGTGGCCGACATTCGCCATGTCATGCCCGCCGACGGTATCATCGCCCTCGACAACGGTATGTACAAAATATGGTTCGCCCGCAACTACCCGGCCGCCATGCCGAACACCGTCCTCTTGGACAACGCCCTGGCCACCATGGGCGCCGGCCTGCCTTCGGCCATGGCCGCCAAAATCGTATACCCTAAACGCCGCGTGATGGCGATTTGCGGGGACGGCGGCTTTATGATGAATTCCCAGGAACTGCAAACCGCCGTCCAGTTGGGCCTCGATCTGGTGGTCGTGGTTCTGCGCGATGACGCCTACGGCATGATCAAATGGAAGCAGGCCAACATGGGCTTCGCCAATTACGGCCTCGACTTCAGCAACCCCGATTTTATCCGCTACGCCGAGACCTACGGTGCCACCGGACAGAGGGTCGCCGCCGCCGATCAGTTCGTGCCCATGGTGCAGCAGGCTTTCGAGACAGGGGGCGTCCAGCTTGTCGATGTGCCGGTCGACTACACGGATAACGACCGCATTCTCAACCATGACATCAGGGAGCTCAGCGCAAAGCTGTGATGGACATGATGAAATCCGAATACCCATACTACCTGGCCAATGAACCGCGACAAGCAAACACCGATCTCGAGGTCATCGACAAGTACACCGGCACGGTCGCCACGCGGGTGGCCATGGCCGACGCCCGGGCCATCGACGAAGCCATTGGGGCGGCCGTGGCCGCCGCCGATCCCATGCGCAAGTTGCCCCCTTACGAAAGACAGGCCGTCCTCAATCACTGCCTGGAACGCTTTCGCCAGCGGCAGGAGGAGCTGGCCCTGGCGCTGTGCGTCGAAGCCGGCAAACCGATCAAGGACAGCCGGGGGGAAGTGACGCGCCTGATGGACACCTTCCGTATCGCCGCCGAAGAAGCCGTGCGGATTGACGGTCATCTGCCCAACCTCGAGATCTCCCCACGGGTGCGCGGCTACCGCGGCATGGTCAAGCGGGTGCCCATCGGGCCGTGCTCTTTCATCTCGCCCTTTAATTTTCCTCTCAATCTGGCCGCCCACAAGATTGCCCCGGCCATCGCCGCGGGCTGTCCCTTCGTATTGAAACCCGCCAGCCGAACACCGGTGGGGGCCCTTTTGATCGGTGAGATTCTGGCCGAGACCGATTTGCCGCGGGGGGCCTTTTCGATCCTGCCCTGCCACCGCGACGGCGCCGATCTATTCACCACCGACGCGCGTTTGAAACTGCTCAGCTTCACCGGCTCGCCGACCGTGGGCTGGCAACTGAAGGCCAGGGCCGGGAAAAAACCGGTCATTCTGGAGCTTGGCGGCAATGCGGCCTGTATCATCGACGCGGATGCCGACCTCGAGGATGTCACCGATCGCCTGATCACGGGCGCTTTTTATCAATCCGGACAAAGCTGCATCAGCGTGCAGCGCATTCTCATCCACGAGGCCGTCTACGCGGCCTTTCGGACCACCCTGGCCGCGAAGACAGAGGCCCTCAAGGCGGGCGACCCCAAAGAGGAAGACACCTTCATCGGACCCGTTATCAGCGAGAAAGAGGCCCAGCGGCTCAAGGACTGGATCGACCGGGCCGTTGCCGCCGGCGGCCGACTGGTGTGCGGCGGGAATCGGGAGGGAGCCATGCTCCAAGCCACCCTGCTAGAAGATGTGCCCAGCGACCAGCCCGTGTGTGCCCAGGAAGCATTTGGTCCGGTGGCCGTCCTCTCCAAATTCACCCATTTCGGCGAAGCACTGCGACAGGTCAACGACAGCGTCTTCGGTCTGCAGGCCGGTGTATTTACGAATGATCTCCACAAGGCGCTGCAGGCCTGGGACGAACTGGAGGTGGGCGGTGTCGTGATCAACGACGTGCCTTCCTGGCGCGTCGACAATATGCCCTACGGGGGCGTCAAGGACAGCGGTCTCGGCCGGGAGGGGATTCGCTATGCCATCGAGGATATGACCGAGCCGCGTCTGCTGGTCATCCGCGACAGCCCCCGTTGAAATGCCCGTGAACTGAGGGACCCCTCACGCAAACATTGCAACCATATTGATGAAATGGTCGGGTTTAATACCCGCTTGGCTTCCCCGGAGGTCATCTCCAGTCCCCGGTACACCCCGGAAACAACCAACCTGGGGCTGGTGTCAACCCCTACCCCAGATCCTCCGCGGCCCGCCGCATAAGGCGACCGATGGCCATTTGTTGGGGACAGCGATTCTCCGCCGCCCTAAAATCCGTCTTCAATAGACGCTCGCGGAGATCCGACGGCAGCCGGTCCCATGCTTCCCGCGCCATCTGGTAGTCGTTGTAGCTATGGGCGTACATGAGGCAGCGCATCACATCGGCGACGGGCACCGGTGCATCCAGGTATGCTTCGCAGATATCGCCGCAACCGGCGCAGTAAGCCGAGGCCGTGCGACGGGCATGCCGCGCCATCAGGCGGCGATCCCGGTGGCTGAGCGTCGTCCGGTCCAAGGCCGCGGCCACATTCTCCTTGAGGAGGGTCATATTGTCCATATGGGAGCAGATGCCCGCAATTTGCGGATTCTCCCAGACGGCCTTGAGTCTGGCCTGATATTTGGTCAGTCCCCGATCCAGATAGGGCTGCAAGGGGTCCGTGTCGCCGAAGGAAAAGGCTCGGCCCTGGGTTTTCATGGCAATCAGTCCGATACCCGCCCGCACACATTCATCGACCGCCTGGCGCATCTCGCGCTCCGCCATCAAACGGTAATTGTAGGTCATCATGATGCCGTCCAGCCAGCCCAGCCGGGCGGCCTGGCTTAGACAGGCGGCCATGTTGCGGTGGGTGCTGAAGCCGAACAGCCGAATCCGGCCCTCGGACTTGGCTTTGGCGACCCACTGGCGGGTGGCATCGTCGATTTCGCCGTCCACGCGGGAGAGCCCATGCAGCAGGTAAAGATCCACGTAATCTGTCCGCAGCCGCCTCAGGGAGCCCCGCAGACTTTTCTCCATTCCCTCTGGCGAGGAAGCGCCGGTTTTGGTTACCAGAAAAACGCGCTGGCGGTCCTGGGGATGCTTTGAAAAATATTTACCGATGCCGTCTTCGCTGCGGCCGCCGCTGTAATTATCGGCCGTATCCCAGTAGCTCACCCCCATCCTCAGGGCCTGGGCCAGCAGAAGTTGCTGATTCAAAAAATTCTGGGAACCTCCCAGACTGAGGATCGGCACCTTAACCCCACTCTTGCCGAAGGGGCGCCGGGGCATCCCGGACGGATCCGCATCGTTGGCCGCCCATTCATTGGCCCGGACCGGACTCAGGCCAGCGGCACCGGCGGCCATGCCAATACCGGCGCCACAGGCATTCTTTAAAAATTGGCGGCGCCCGCGATCAAGTTTTCGCTTCGAAGCCATGGTTTTCCTCCTTAAAAAACATCTGATCAAACCTATCCCTCCGGCGGCGTCCCCGCCGATAAAGGTAAACGATCTTTGTCCACGTATCGATGAAACGGTCAGATCGGATCCGCCGCAAGGCGCGCATTCAGCCCTCGGGCCAGTCTTTCCGCCTGCTCGGCGGTGGCCGCATCCCGTACCCCGGCCAAGGTAGGCCCGTGGGTAAAGAGGAGCGTGTAGGCATTCCACAGGCGCATCAGCCGGCCGTGAACAGGTTGTTGAAGCCGTCGAAAGCGAACGCCCCGGCTAAGACAATTCTACGAGATGCATTGCAAAGATAGTAATCGCTGACCATCAGGCAATGGGCTGGTCGGCGGAATGTCAACACCGTCTTGGGAAGCTCAGCTGCAGCGCGAGGGATGGTCCCCTTGGGATATGGTCGACGGGCAAGACGCTTCGGATCCGCTGGCGCGCTCTTTCGTTCTGGAACCGCACCCCGGTGCTATCCCGGGAAAGCATGTCCGTGGCAAGGGAAAACGGGCGGATGCCGCACCGGAGGGCTTGTCCTGTTCCCGCCTGCCGCCGACAGGCGATCGGGGCCAGAGGTGTGGCCGTCCGCTTGGGCAATGGGGTCCTGGGGGGGCTTCCACGATGGTGGAAGGCAAGGTCAGGTTAGCACCGTTAGCGTTTCGATGGCTGCAAGGGCCACGACGGATATCGATAACCCCGTTATCGATTGGCACCCGCGAGAAGTCGTTACCCTCAATCATGTCGGCCATAGACGGTTGGAAGCCTCTGCTGCGCTTCTTAAA
>JASFFM010000295.1:0-5710 GCA_050124295.1 Desulfobacterales bacterium
CCCCGATGACAACCGTGTCGGCATATTTACCCGCCTCAGTGGGCATCAGGGAGGGATGAACACCCCCCAGTACCGTTTTGACCCCTTTTTCCCGAAAGCGGGTTGCGATCTGGTAGGCCCGGTCCGCCTGGGAGGTGAGCGCGGTGATGCCAACCAGGTCGACCGGCGTGTCAAAATCAATCGGCTCAACCAAATCGTTGATCACCTTTAGGTCGTGGTGTTTGGGCGTTAAGCCGGAAATAATGCCCAGCGCGAGGGGGGGGGTAAAGGCTTTCTTGTATTGGATAACCTGGCCAGAATCATTCAGTCGGGAGGGATAGATCAAAAGGATTTTCATCGCCAGCGCTCTCTCTTACGGGTTTGGTCGAGGGATGGTTTTGCAGGCGAACACCGGAGGCAGGGCTCTCTCGGATACCATCGAAAACCAATGCCACTATGTCAGAAAATGGTTCCATTGGCCACCACTGAATTGACGATCGGGCGCCAATCGTTGGCAGCGATCACTATAGGCCCAACCGCCGGAAGGCCCCCCCCGCAGGGCGCCCACCTGGATCGCTCGCTGAGACGTCCAATCGATATATGGCCGGGGTTTTGGGGCCTTCTGCGAATAGATCCCGCGCGGGACTGTCCTCTGCCTTAAGGTGATTCGGCGATGGTGGTCTTCAAGCCATTAGCATGGGGCCTGCGACTTCCGCCGCTTTGGCCTTGTCGAAAAGCATGGCCACCAGGGTGAGGGCGAACTCCAGTGCGGTACCGGGCCCTTGGCTGGTCACGCATTTGCCATCCACCACCACCCTTGCCGCCACAGGCACGGCATCCGTCAACTGTGCGCTGAACGAGGGATGCCCCGTGGCCTGGCGGCCACCGAGAAGCCTATGATGGGATAGCACCACGGCCGGTGCCGCACAAATGGCACCGTACCATCCGCCGTTGGCCTGGTGGCGCCGCAGCAATTCGATCAGGGGTGATGAATCGCGCAGGTGCTCCGCCCCGGGAATTCCTCCCGGCAGGGCAATCAGATCGAAATGATCATTCTGGCAGTCCGTGATCGTGCAGTCGGCAACGATCTTGACACCTCGCGAGGCGGTGATCTGCAGATGGCCCACGGAGGCAACGGTCACTGCGGCCCCGGCCCGGCGCAGGACATCGATGATGCATACGGCCTCGATTTCTTCCGTACCATCGGCCACCGGCACCAGTACTTTCGGTATGGTCGTATCGGTCATTGGTCAGGCTTCTCCCATGTTATGCGGCCTGGTTGCTTTGGGCTGCCATCGGGTTTAAGGCCCCGCCAGATCGTTGCCGGTCGCGTGTACCTAAAATCAGAAGGTGCGCTTAGGTACCTTTGACGGCCGGAAACAACCGATTCAGCTCGAAAGGCTTTGCCCGTAAATTGACCTCCCGTCCTTCCCGCCGGCAGGAATGGAGAATGCTGGCCGGAACGGTTTCCGGCGCCCTCGACGTCACTGCGGTGGTTCCCATGGCCTTGGCGGTCAAAATCCTGAACGCCCACCCGGAATCCTACCGGGGTCGCGATGCAGGTCGCTGAAACGATGTTGTCCGGCAGCGCTGTCCGTGCGCGCAGGCGACCCTGTGCAGGCAGCCCCTTTGGCCGCATGCGCAACCACTGGGGAGGCCAGCGCTGCGGGTCCATCCAGACCCGGCCCCGCCCTTTCCGGCTTGACCGCTGCCGTCAAATGGGGGAGCGTCGCGCGGGCTGAAAAGGCTTGCCGGATGCGGGGGCCGGGTTTGCCTTTGCGGTCGGTTCTGCCCGTCGAGATGCCGGGTGCGATGAAAGCGCATGCGCACCCACGAAGGGTGGGCGTTGTCTGCGACGGGTCGACGGACACTCCCAAGGCGCACGCAAGGCATCCTGCGGCATCCCCTATCCATTTTAGGACTGCGGCCATCGCCAGGCACTCCCGGGCGTCCACCGCGCAGGAGCCAACCGGATCGGTATCGGTCGAGGTCTCCGGCGGCCGGGCCGCTATGGGTTCAGCTTTCGGGCAGGAAGGGGCCAAGATCTTTTTCGTAGTGGGAGAGCACTTTGAAGCCGCTCTTTGAGAGACTCGCGGCGGCTTTTTCACCGACATCTGCAGGAACACGGACCACCAGGTAGTAAACCCCGGGATGGTCGTTTTCGGGCCAGGTGAAAAGACTGCGGATGTTGATCCCCTGATCACGAAGCGTCTGGGAAATATCGGAAATCACCCCAATGCGGTCCTTGACCAAAACGGTCAAACGGGCGCTGTCCTTTTCGATCCCGATGGCCTCAAGCAATACTTTGATGACATCTCGGGAAGTTATGATACCCACCAACTCGTCTTCCTCGATCACCGGCAGGGCGTTGATGCGGTTCTGATTCATCAGCAGGGCGGCCCGCTCGATGGTGGTAGCGGGCGAAATCGTCATCGTTTTCTTGGCCATAATCGACCATACGGTGACTTGATCCAACAGGTAGATGAGCTCGTTTTTGCTGAGGGTCGTGGCCGAAGAAGCCCAGCTCTTCTTCAAATCCCGATCCGATACGATGCCCAGCAATTCGCCTTCACGATCGACCACGAGGAGGTGATTGATTTGTTTTTTTTCCATGGTATCCTGGGCGGCAAGCAATGTGGTGTCCGGAGGGACGGTGACCAGCTCGGTTCGCATCACGGTTCCGACGTACATGTCTCTACCTCCTCATGATTGGGGTGCCAATAAATTAGGCCTTTGGGTGCCTAAACACTATTCAACCCCGGCTGGTGTGTCAACTTTCGCGTCTTGGGAGAGCGGTGGCAACAAAGCGGTCAGTCCACTCCCCAGGGTGATCAGGAGACCCGTTGCCATGAAGGCCTGTGGAAAGAGCCCCAGGTCCCCGAACCAGCCGATGGCCACGGGCACACCGCCGCCACCAAGTAAAAAGGCGGCGGGAATGATCAGGGCGACTGTGATACTGCGATAGGCTGGGGGGCTAAGGACCGAAAGCACACTGAAACCGGCGGGGAAAAAGCATACCGCCAGAAGCGGTTGGGCAAAAACCGCCATTTGAAGCCAGACGCCCTTCAGCAGTCCAAGGGCCATGGTGGCCAAACCGGCAAGCACAAACACCATGCGCATGGTCCTGAGGGGGCCATAACGGTCCGTCAACCACCCGCCCGCCAGGGCCATCGGCAGTGTTGCTATGCGGCTTAGCGCCAGCAGGGTGTTGGCGCTGCCATGATCCAGACCATGGTTGTGGACCAGATACAGCGGCAGCATGGTGTAAGTCCCCAGCGTCGATGCAATGCCCAGACTGAACATAACGACCATCAGCCATAGGGCCGATTGGCCCAGGAGAAATTGTGTGGCTCGCCGATCCGGCACCTGGCCGTGAAAGTCGGTTCCACGCCCATAGATGATATAAAGGCAGCCGAGAAGCAGTGCTTGACCTCCCAGGGCGGCCATGCCCAAACGCCAGGTCGCCGCGCGCAGTGCCAGTTCCGCGGCCACAGGTGCCAGGATAAAGGCCAGATTGGGTGCCAGTTCGTGAACAGCCAGGGCCCGGCCCCAATGGCCGCGACGGGTCAGATGCGTGACGGCACTGATACCGGATGGAAGGTAGAGGCCGGCGGTAAGCCCCAGAAGGAAGGCGATCACCTGGAGGCCGGCCGGGTTTGTGATCCAACTGGCCGTTACCAGGGTCAGTCCCAGGCCGATAGTGGAGGTGACAATCAGTGTGCGGTGCTGAAACCGGCCAGCCAGATAGCCGGCACTCAGCAGGGAGATGAAATACCCGCTGGACAGGATGAAAAACAGGTTGCCGGCGCTGTGATGATCGAGGGCAAGCTCGCGTTGAATGGACGGGAGCAGAGGGGCCAGAATAATGCGGGCCAGAAAGGTGGTGAAAAAAATGATGCTTAAAAGCAGCAAATGGGGCATTGCGGCCCGAAATGCCAAATCACCGCCATGGCGGCTTTTCTGGGGTGATGCCATGATCATTGCTCAAATCCGACGGCGTGTTGACGGCCGGCACGGGCGAGTCTTAGGATCGCCCGGATAACCGTTGCGCGATCTTGGCCCATGCGCATAATGATATGGCCTCCCGGCGCATGGTTAAGGGCATTGCAAGATAGGTTTTCTGGGGCTAGGCGGGTAAGGGACCCTTCAGGCGGCAACGCTGTTATTCCCCCGGTTGATCCCGCAAGCTGGTCACAGGTGTCAAAGACGCCAGGCGATGCATGCCCACAAGGACCAAGGGCAGGCCATCATTGGGAAAAAAGCCTTCAACTCCCGGTATCGCAATACCCAGAGGCCCCCCACATGTGCCGGGCCAGCCGCAGTTGCCCCTGTGCGTTGACCAGACGTACATCCGGGTCGTTCTCAATCAAGACCACTTCGCCGTCAATCAGGGGTGCCAGCACCTCGGCGAGATCGGCAGCCCCACCGCCGGTCAAGAGCACACGCTCCACATCCCAGTCGTTGCGGAGGGTATCGTTGATACGATCCGCCAAGGCTTGCGACAAGTCCTGATAAGTCTCTTCGCGCAGTTTTGTCAGGTTGTACTCCTGGTCATCGATCCGGATAAACCCCATGCGCACGGCCCTGTAAAATCGATTCAGATCGGGGATATATTCGGTTTCCCGGGCGAGCCGGCGGGCGATCTTTTCAAACCCGGCCGCGATTCCCATTTCGATACAGGCACTCCCCCGGTTGCAGAATCGCGCAGAGGCCATGACCATGATATTGGTGGTTCGAAACCCGACATCGACCAGGGCGATTTTCAAATCGTTGTATTCTGATTTTCGGTAGCATCCATCCTCGTCCATGATCAGGCTGGTAAAGGTCCCGATGGGATGCGGCACGGTATGCACTTTACGGATATGAACGTTCTTGAGGGCATATGAACCGTCGGGCCGATAAACACCGATTTTATGATATCCGCTCAATCCTTCCGTCAATCGGTCGGCCCAATCCTGGGCCTGGGCGAGCGGCAGCCCAAGGACGATATGCAGGGGGCACTCCTGCTCGGAGAAAGGCGCTGCAGCGGTTAAAACCAGCTGGTGGCCATAGATATTAATCAGCCGCTCGGGCCGGCGGGCGAACCCCTCAAACAGGGACTGACGGACATTGTCATCCCCCACCAGATAGTCATCACCGTTCATCCTGATTCGATAGATGCCCTCGGCCCCCTGGTCCGTTTCCTGGTCTTGGCTTTCGCTCCGGCGCAGGTGGGACGGGAAGATGACGGTCTGTTCGCCGTCGACGCATTTGGTGAATCCAAATCCGAGATCGATCCCCAGTAGTTTGGGCTGACGGTTCATGGGCCCTAATTCCGTGCGGGTGTAGGCGGTTCGACGCTTCGCTGACCATCGGCGGGAGCGGGCGCACTGACCACGGAAAGCTCAGAAACCGAGGTCATCGTTGATTAAAACAATTTTGACGCGTTTTGGGGGAAACGATTTTTCTGTAATTGTCCAGGTGTTGCATATGCGGTCCGGGCTACTGCAGTCCTGGCAGTAGGATGTGGCCTGACAGGGGGTCTTTTTCGCAAGCCGCATGGTGTTTACCGGTGCGGCATAATTCTTTATCCGATTCCAGGCGTTTTCAAGATCCGGCACGATTTTATTCCGCCCCGTGAGAACCACCACAAACTTGGGGCCGAAGGTGAGGGCCGCAATGCGGTTGCCGATCATGTCGAGATTGACAAGATGACCGCTTTCCGTCACGGCGTTGGTGCTCGTGAAAAAAA
>JASFFM010000296.1:0-5682 GCA_050124295.1 Desulfobacterales bacterium
CCATATATCGATCTCCGGATTCGCGGCACTGATGGTATTGATTCCCAGGCTGAAGTGTCGCGCGATATCCGGCAGCGTATCCTCCTTTTTCAGCCTGATCGTGGCCAGCTGGCCGATGACGTCATCGTCTTTGGCCATCGTAAAGTCATTTCGCTCGATCCTATCCTCCGGATAAACCGGCAGCGGCAGTGATTGGGCAAGAAATCCGCGCATATCGGCACAGCCCGACAACGCTAGGACCAACAGCAATAGCGTCGCAAGATGAAGTCGATTGGAAAAGGTGGGGAGGTTTATCATCATGTGAAGGATCCTAAAACCGACCTGTTTTTTAAACGACGGTCTACCGTCGATCATGTCAAAGCGATTTCAAAAGCAAACTGTTCGCCCTGGCAAGACACGATGACAGCGCCAAACCGATTATGCTAAAGCATAAAATATACCAAGCGCCGCCGATATTTTGACCATAATATATTATCTTGAGGTATCAGATATATAGGCGTCCAAGACCCATTTGTAAAATCATTTCCGCACCCCAAAAGGGCGTATCTTTATTATAACCTACTGATAATTTTTTTATTACCGTCGTCGGGCGGGCGCTTCCGCGATTTTCCGCCAAAGCCTTATGGTCGTTATCCGATCAACGGCTATCGCCGAGATGGCAGGGCCATTGAGACCCCCGAATCCAGGTCATTTTAGCGGAGCGATGCCGGGCGTCAACGTCGGATAGGATCTATCTGATACAAAAGGCCCCCGGAGAATACCGCACGGCTGGCAACCCAGCGTTGTGCGGTCAAGGTGAATACCGATCACCTTTTGACCAACCCCCCTCATCGGAAGCCTGAACACGAATTCGTTCTTGCAATCCCATCTGGATTCGGGGTTTCTAAGACAGGCCCAGACCAGGACGAATATCCTTGAATGAATGCTCGGGATTTAGCGGCCCGGTACCCACGACCAACCGGAGGCGAATGCTGGCCGAAACCCCCCACCGTCCCATAGACCAATCCTGGTGAGGATATGATCCGGTCATCAATTTAGAGCCATCCTTGGCCGGCAATGCGGTTCGCCATTGAAGCGCGACGCGCTGGCAGGCGGAAATTCCTGTCTTCAGGGCGAGGGCAAAGTCAAAAAACCTTTAGCCCGTTTCATCCGTGCAGCCCCAGCCCGGATATGGCACACGTTTGGGGCCTCCCGTTCAAGGCTTCCCAGTGTGCCGCGGTAAGCATGTGACCGCAAGCGCCTGATAAGGCCGGCAAGGGATGCCGCGGGCTTGACCGCCGGGTGCAAAGGGTGTGCGCTTGGTTCTGAAATGCGCCCCTCACCAAGGGTTGCCGGACACACTGGCCGCAACCTTTATGGAAGACAGGGAACCAATACAGCAAAGCCTATGGGTATCAATTTATTCATGAAATGTTGGGGCTCACATCAAGCCGATCAGGTTTTATAGAGCACATCCATGCAAGCCTTGAGCATATTGCTGACCACGCCCCTCAGGGGCAGGGTGGCGGCCATGCCGTAGACCGGTGCCATGCCCCCCTCGGTTTTCGGCTTCCGACGAACTTCGGCGACCGCGGCTTGCAGATCGGCAACAAATCGTTCCTTCACGGCCGGTTGGGTATGGCGTAGGGTAACGCACAGGTGTATACAGCGGGGATGATGCAGCCCGTTCAAGCTCCAGCCGCGCTGGCGCATAGCGTCCATGACGCGATAGATGTCCAGCGTGCGGGAGGCAAAAGCAATCACCCAGAGAGGTTCGCCTAAAACCGTAAGTTCCGGGATGGCACGAATGCCCGCTTTGATGACCGCGGCCGTTTCCAGGATGCGCCGGGTGGCGTCCCGGTAGCCGGTTTGGCCGATGGAGACCATGGCCGCCCAGCAAGCTGCGCTGAGGGCCCCGGGCCGGCTTCCGGCGAAGGAGGGCGAGAAGTAGAGGCCGCCCGGCCAGTTGGTGATCGTGAAGTACTGGTGCCGTCGCAGTTCCGGGCTTCGATACAGGATTACCGAGGTGCCCTTGGCGGCATAGCCGTACTTGTGGGTATCGACGGAAATGGAGGTGACCCCCGGCAGCCGGAAATCGAAGGGGGGTACCGGGTAGCCCAGGTTTGCGGCCCAGGGCAGGACAAACCCGCCCAGGCAGGCATCGGTGTGGAAACCGATCTTGCGTTGTCTCGCCAGTTCGGACAGTTCGGCAATGGGGTCCACCATGCCGTGGGGAAAGGACGGAGCCGATCCCACCATCACGACGCTGCGTCGGGTCAGCGCCCGGGCGGCGGCCTGGATATCGGCGCGATAGTGCCGATCCACGGGGACACGTACCAGTTTAATATTGAAATATTGGGCCGCCTTGTCAAAAGCGGCATGGGCGGTCACCGGCACCACCATTTCCGGTCGGCGGATGCCGCGCTCGATGCGGGCCCGATCGCGATAGGTTTTCATGGCCAGCATGATGCTCTCGGTGCCCCCGGACGAAAGCGTGCCGCAGATTTCTTCCCCAACCTGGTTCCCACCCAACATGGCGGCGGTCATGGCCACGATCTCGGCTTCGTACTTACTGATACTGGGCCACACGTCGGCGTGCAGGGGATTGGTCTGGGAATGCAGCGCATAGACCCGGTTGAGGAAGTCGATATGCGCCGGGTCGCCGTGATAAACCGCTCCGGAAACAAAGCCCCCTTGCCAACGATCGGTTTCCCGGGTTTGCAGGGCTGCCATGTGGTCAAGAATGCGATCGGGATCCCGGCCCTCCAGCGGGATTTCCCGCGTACGCGGCAGCTCGTTGCGATACGGCTTTAATTCGCGCTCCAGTGTTTTCATCAATTCCCCGGTATCCTGCTCGATTTTGGCCCGGATGGCGGGGAGCCTGCAGAGATGTTTTTCGATGCGGGCCACCAGGCGCGGGTTCAGCCGTGACAGCATGTCGATCATATGATCCATGGATCGCATAAGCTCAGCACTCCTATCATACCTGCCGGTTCAACCGGGCGCAGATGCGGTGATTTTGGCGATAGATTTGTAAAAATTCACGATACAAGGTCCGATAAAGACGATGGGCCCGGGAATCAGGGCTATAGGTGTTGGCGATCGCCACGTTGCCCGCGATCTCCTCGAACCGGCCGTAGCCCAAAGCCACGGCGGCCAGGATGCCCGCACCGCGGGCATTGGCTTCTACCGGATCCTGAATCTGGTGGATGGTTCGGTTCAGGATGTCAGCACAGATCTGACACCAGAGATCGGAATTGGCGCCACCGCCGACCATGTTAATAGGGGACAATCGGCGTTTGATGAACTTTTCCACGGTGGTCATCAGCCAGCGTGTATTGAAAGCGACGCCTTCCATGACGGCCCGCACCAGCATGCCGCGATCGGTTTCCAGGGACATGTTGTGAAAACCGCCGCGCACGGCGTGATTTTCCACCGGTGTGCGTTCCCCGTAGAGCCAGGGCGTGAAAATAAGGCCCCGGCTGCCGACGGGCGTGTTGCGCGCCAGATCTTCCAGAGCGCCAAAACTTCTCTGTTTATCTTCGGCGGCCGATCCGCTCGCGGGGGGGAAAAGAATTTTGTCCCGCAGGAAGGCCAGGCAACCTGCGGCGGTTTCCTGCTCGTTGGCGATAAAGTACCGGCCCGGGATGGCGGATGGGATGGCCGCCATATTGTGCCGCAGATCGGTTTTTTTAAATGGCACGTGGCAGGTCAGCCAGGAGGATGTGCCCATATACAGATGGGCCTCGTAGTCCCCCACGGCACCCGATCCGATGGCGGCCGAGTGCAGATCGGGTGTTCCCATGACCACCGGCAGACCCGGGGGCAGCCCCAGGTCGGCCGCGGGGGCCGGCTGCAAAGACCCCAGGATATCGACGGACGGTTTCAGATCGGGCAAGCTATCACGCTTCAGGCCGGCCATCCGGAGCAAGCCATCGTGGTAGTCGATGCGGTCAATGTGACGATTGTCGGTTACCCAGTGGAGGATGATCGAGTCGTAGGAGGCGGCAAAACGCCCGGTTAACTTCAGATTGAGGTAGTCCTTGGGCTCCAGAAATTTGTGTGCGGCGTGATAAACGTCCGGTTTTTGATGTTTGAGGAAAAGAATGTGGGCGATGGGGTCTTTGCCGGACCGGCTGGGAATGCCGCCGGACAGACGCACCCAATGCCAAAGCTTGTCGATGCCGAAACCACCCAGTCGAATGGGACCGGAGGTGATGTCTTTGACATAGGGGGCGCCGCGGGAATCCATCCAGATGATGGCGTTGTTGAGGGGGTTCCCCCTGCCGTCCACTGCCACCGTGCCGGACCACTGGGTGGTGCAGCACACGCCGACGATGGAGGCGCTGCGGACCGCCGGCCGAGTCAGAAGGCGGCGGGTGGCCCGACAAATGGCGCGCCACCAGTCGTCCGGGACCTGTTCAGCACCGCCCCCGGGCAGCAAAATAAGCGGAATTGGCTCGATTTCGCAGGCCAGGACGTCGCCCTTTACGGAAACCAGGGCCACTTTGGGCCCGGAGGTGCCCAGGTCGATGGCCAGCGTGCCGTCACAGGATCCCGGATGACCTGCCTGGGCTGCTTCCATTCGTGTTTCCTGTCCAGTATGGGTGGTCTGGGCGGCGATCGAACGACCAGGATTCTCCAAGGTTTGCACAGGTCGTCGTGATGTCTTTTAAGGGTGTTGTCTTCCTGCTGTGCGGTGCCTCTTTGACATCAATCGCCCCCCAGCGATCGAACGGCGTCGCCCATTTTCTGGAAGAAGCCTTTCTTCTCCGGGACAACGCCATTCTCGGCGTCCTTGACCGCTTCCAGGCAGGGGTTGCCAACGTCCTTCTGGATCCGGGAGAAGGCCACGGCGATGCCGGCCGGTCCCATGAGAACGCCGCCCACCAGCTCTCCGGCGGTCAAGGCTGCCGCGGTGGGATCGATATTCATTCCCGGGCTGGCCAGGGTGCCCCCCAGGCGGAAGGGCTTGGTCAGGACCCCCAGACTGACGCTTCCCTGCTTGGGCGTGGGTTCAATACCGATATCGATTTTTTCGGTCTTGAAATCAATCTGCCCGCCGCCCACCACGATGGTTTCGGGCGTCACCCACACCATCTGCGACAATTCGGCTTTCCCGTTTTTGCTGTCGAACCGGATCACCATGCATTCGATGGGCGTCATGGATTCTTGCTTTTCTAAAGGATTGAACAATTTAAGCATTTGATTGCCGACATCCCGGGTGAAGAGTCCAAAAAAGAGTTGTCCGATGCGTCCTTGGCCCGACACCAGCCTGGTATACCCATTTAAACTGCCCATCAGGTCGGCCATGGAATTGCCCTGTGCTGAAAGATCGGCCTGAAAATCCATAACACCCTCCAGAACTTCCTGCCGACCGAGTTCCTTGAGCATCATGCCGACATTCATCTGGTCGATTTTGAGTTCAGCCTTCATCCGGGGGGGCTTGGCGCGGGCATCGAATGAGAAGTGGGCCTGGTAGTTGCCGCCTCCGGCCACCGCCTGCGCCGGGCCGGCTTCAAACCGGCCACCGTCGATTTGCAAGGTGGTCTTGACGTTTTGGAGCGCGATATGGGGCAGCAGCAGCTCCTGGATGTCAATCTCCGCCTGAAGGTCAAGACTGTTGAGTGCCTCCAGTTGCAGAGGGGTGTCTGAGAAGACGCGGCCGGTTTTTGGCTGGGCGACCGGGGGCTTGCTTTCTGA
>JASFFM010000297.1:0-5681 GCA_050124295.1 Desulfobacterales bacterium
GTCGAATTGGAAGAGCCGTCTTCGATCCCTTCCTTGATCACGTCCAGATCGTAGAGTTCGGCACACAGCTTGCTGGCGATGGCGGCCGAAGCCTTGGGGCTCTCCCGGGCCAGCATTTTAGCCGCTCCGGCGGTATCATAGAAGGGATGCGGCTCCAGTTTATTGCGCATCAGAAATCCCCGGCATTGGGCCAAAGCCTGGGGATGCGAATAAACCACGCGGATCTCGCGATAATCTGTGCCGCGTGTGGCCAGAAGACAATGCTTGACCGCAACATTGACTTCACCGATAACGTTCAGGTCCGTTGTGGTCAGAAGGTCGTTGACCTGGGTGACGGCCCCTTCGAGGGAATTTTCCACCGGTACGACGCCCAGATCGAGATCCCCCGCTTCCACCCCGCGAAATACATCCACGAACTCCAAACAGGGGATGTAGGCCCCATTGGGAACCAGCCGACGCGAGGCCACTTCGCCATAGGCCCCGTGTTCACCCTGGAAGGCCACGAGATTGCGATCTTCTTCCTGCAGCCGTTTACTTTCCTGGATAATCGTCTCCAGCAGCTGGCGTGTAAAGGAACGTTCCACCAGATCCAGGTTCAGCCGTTCGGCACGCGCCAGCAAATCTTCCTCGCGGCCGGGGTCGCTGATGACCGTCTTGAATTTCTTGGAACGCAGTGCCAGGCCCATGCGCTCCTGCAACAAGACCAGCAATTCGCGATCGATTCGGTCAATTTTGTATCGGATTTCATTCAGTTTCATGGGATCTCCTCATGGTGGTGGAAACCGTAACGGTTTCAGATCCTTCCGACGCCTCGTCCATGCCCTCCGCCATGGTGCGCATAAACGATTGCAGGGGCCTTAATTGCCCCATGAGCGTTTGGAAACCTTCGGGCGTCAGGGCCTGGTCGGCGTCACACAGGGCTGTCGACGGATCATGGTGAACTTCGATCAACAATCCATCTGCGCCGGCCGCCACCGAGGCCAGACTCATGGGCCCGATGAGGCTCAGTCGCCCCGTGCTGTGGGTCGGGTCGATCACGATCGGCAGATGGGTCAACTCCTGGATGGCCGGAACGGCGCTGAGGTCCAAGGTGTTGCGGGTGTAGTTCTCAAACGTACGTATCCCCCGTTCACAGAGAATGACATTCGGGTTGCCCTCGCTGAGGATGTACTCTGCACAATTGAGCCATTCCTCCAGGGTCGAAAACATGCCCCGTTTGAGCAGTACCGGACGCTGGGTCGTACCCACCTCCTTGAGCAAGGCGAAGTTCTGCATGTTACGCGTGCCGATTTGGAGAATATCGGCAAATTCAGCCACCCAGGAGACATCCCTGGGATCCAGCACCTCGGTGACAATGGGCAACCCGGTCTCCCGGCGGGCCTTATCCAGAATTCTAAGCCCCTCCAGACCCAGACCCTGAAATGAGTAGGGCGAGGTGCGTGGTTTGAAAGCCCCTCCCCGCAGGATATCTGCCCCGGCCGCCTTCACGGCATAGGCGGATTCGAGTGTCTGCCGCTCGCTTTCCACACTGCAGGGGCCCGCCATAACGACGAAATCGCGCCCGAAGGTAACCTTGCCTACGGAAATCACCGTTTTTTGCGCCCGATCGCGTGAAGCCAGTTTCAAATTTTTCATTGCCGCTTCCTTCCCCATGTTTTTTTCTAAACGCGCGTCCTAAGGACGATGGCGGCCACGCCGCAGATTCCCCCAGAAGGGGACTTCCCATCTGATCGATTCTTCAACGGTGGGGGCCATCCGCTGGCCTACGCAAGGTTGTCGAGACTTGAAGCGAGGCTTCAACGCCGCTAGCGGGTAAAAAGCTTTTGGGTGGTGGTTCTCAACCTTTCGTGACCATCGCAGGGCAAAAACATACGCCGCGACCATTAAAAAAAGCCCCGAGTATGTCAACTCGGGGCTTGAGGCCCAAAAAAACCCCGAGTGGATTTGGAAGTCCACCCGGGGTGTAATCCGTCCGAATTACAGCGCCGAATGAACGCTTCTAAAGTCAAAAAAGAAGCGCCCGCAAAAATTGGCTCGATCGACCGTTCGCGGCGGTAACATATGATCTATCCCAGTGACGGTAATGGGTCGAAACAATACAGCTTTTATTTTTTCTGTCAATAACTTTTTAAGAATGGTAAAAACGCTCGCGGCGCTTCACACGATGAAGAGCGCGGGTCACTTCCGGTCGGTCACGTATCCTAAGGATGGAGTGGGCTTTATTTTGAAGGCCAAAAAACATTTCCTGTTTTTAGAATCTTTCTACGGCGGATCCCACCGGGCCTTTGCCGACGGGCTGCGGGATCATTCACGACACCATATCGATCTGCTGGCGCTTCCGGCGCGTTTCTGGAAATGGCGCATGCGCGGCGCCGCCCTTCATTTTATCAACAAAGTGCCCGCCCTCGAGCCCTACGACGGTTTGATCACCACCGACCTGATGGCGGTATCGGATTTCAAGGCCCTGGCCGGCCAGCGCTGTCCCCCGATTCTGGTCTATTTTCATGAAAACCAACTCACCTATCCGCTGGCGCCAGGCGAACAAATGGATTATCAGTTCGGTTTTACGGATATTACCACAGCCCTGGCGGCCGATATGGTCCGGTTTAATTCGCAAACCCACTGCGAATCCTTTTTCAGCGGATTGCCCGGATTCTTGAAAATGATGCCGGAATTCCACCCAACCTGGGTCATCGATGCGATCCGCGCCAAATCCGATGTCCTCTACCCCGGGTGTGCCTTCACCGGCACGGCGACGGCCTCAGGGGAAACCCAGGCCAGCGATGTGCCTCTGATTATCTGGAACCACCGCTGGGAGTTCGACAAGAATCCAAGCTCTTTTTTCGACGCGCTGGATGCGGTCAGAGACCAGGGGGGTAATTTTCACCTTGCACTTCTGGGAGAAAACTGTCAGACAGTTCCCAAGGTCTTTATTCGCGCCCGCGAACGCTATGGCGACAGCATCCTGCAATACGGATATGTCCCGACGCAAGCGGCTTATTACGATTGGCTGAGGCGGGGTTCGATTGTCGTCAGCACCGCCCAGCAGGAAAATTTCGGTATCTCCGTTGTTGAGGCCGTCCGTTTCGGCTGTTTTCCCCTGCTGCCGGATCGCCTGGCGTACCCGGAGGTCATTCCCGCGTCATACCATCCTCAGGTTCTTTATCAGAATCAGGCGGACCTCGTCTCCAAATTGCTGCACCTGGTCACCCGCTTCGATGACTATCGGAAACTTCGGATCAGCCTTGCGAAAGCCATGGACCAATTTGCCTGGGACAATCTGATCGCTGACTACGACAGCCTGCTGGATCGCCTGTCTCAAATCCGTTAGCGTTTAGCGCCCCACGGCGCTGACCATGTCGTTGAACGTCTACACCAGCCGATGGACCGGCCGTCGCCGCCATTTAACAGTCACCGCAAACGAGGCGCGGATCAAGAACGAGGAAAGGCCCCCGGCATCACTCAAATCAGGCACGCATCCGCCGAACCGTTATCCAATCCCAGGGCGGGATACTCTTGCGCTGCCCACCAGGAGGAAACCTTTGGAATCTGTCAGCGGATACCTGGAAATTCTGGACAAGGGATTCGGCTTTCTGCGAACCCTCGATAAAAACTTCATGCCCCATGCGACCGATCCATTCGTTCCGGCGCACCTGATTCGCAAATGCAATCTTGCCGAGGGCGTCCTTATCGAGGGAGCCGGCGGCAAAACGAACGCCAAAAGCACCAATATCAAACTGGCCCAGATTGAAACCGTCAACGGCATGGTCCTCGATACCTATTCAAAGATTAAACCGTTGCACCAACAAACAAGTATTAACCCATCGGAACAATACATATTATGTCATTCACCTGATGACATCATAGGCCGCGCTTTGGACATGATCGTGCCCATCGGCAAAGGGCAGCGGGGACTGGTTGTCTCGCCGCCCAAATCTGGAAAAACGACCATCCTCAAGCATATCGCCGAATCCATTCAGCGCCATCACCCGGAAGTCGAGCTGTTCATCCTGCTGGTTGATGAGCGTCCCGAAGAAGTGACCGATTTCAAACGCGGTCTCAGCCATGCCTGCGTTCTAGCCTCTTCGGCCGATCAGAGCGTTGCCCAGCATCTGCGCATGACCCGCCTGGCCATGAACACCGCCACGCGCAGCGCTGAAATCGGCCGGGATGTGGTGGTATTGATCGACTCTCTGACGCGCATGTCCCGCGCTTTCAACAACCAGACCCAAAGCCATGGCCGCACCCTCTCCGGCGGACTGGCCGCCGACGCCTTAACCATGCCCCGACGGGTATTCGGCGCCGCCCGCAACATCGAACAAGGCGGTTCCCTGACCGTGGTTGCAACCATCCTGGTGGATACCGGCAGCCGTATGGACGACGTTATTTTTCAGGAGTTCAAAGGGACCGGCAACATGGACCTGGTTCTGAGCCGCAAGTGTGCCGAGCAGCGCCTGTGGCCGGCCATCGACATCAACGCTTCGGGCACCCGCAAGGAGCACCTATTGATGAAGAAGAATGCTCTGCAAGAGGCCATTCATTTCCGGCGTCAAGTGGCCACGCTGGATGAGGTTTCCGCGCTCATGGCCCTGCACGAATATCTGGACTCGAGTGAATGACGCGCGGCACGTGGCGACGGAATGCCCGCTGCAGAGAGCGGCCCATAGCCACACGATGTGCCTTGACTTGATCATAAACATCTTTATGTTGGGCCTTAATTTTAACAAAACGACAAAGGAGCGGGCATGGAAAAGGTGAGTGAGGGATTGTTTGTCAGTGTCGACTACAAGGGAACCCTGGCGAATGGAAATATTTTTGACACCAGTGAGGGCCGCCAGCCGCTCGAAATCCAAATCGGTGCCGGCCAGTTGCTCCAAGGCTTTGAAAACGCCCTCCTGGGTATGTCTTTAAATGAAACAAAGACCTTCACCCTGGACCCCGAAGACGCCTACGGCCTGGTGGAAGAAGACCGCAAGCGCACCTTTCCGCAATCCGAGGTGCCCGCCGAAATGAATGCCCAGGTTGGACAAACCGTGGCCTTGACCACACCGGACGGCCGGCAGATTCCGGCCCGGATCATAGCCGTGAATACCGAGGGTGTTACCGTGGATCTGAACCACCCTTTGGCGGGTGAGGCTTTGACCTTTGAAATCGAAATTGTGGGTATCAGTGAATCGGCAACCCAAGCCGCGGGCTGCGGCTGCGATTGCTCATCCGGGAAAGCGAAAGGTGGCTGCGGAGCGGAGGATAAATCCGGATGCGGTTGCCACTGAACTTAAGCACCCAATAAAGGAACGTTTAATGAATTACTATTGTACATCCGAGTCATGCCCATACGAAGGTGATGAAAACTATTTGCTGTCCTTGCCCCCTGAAGCTTGTATCGACGAAAACAACTGTGCGATTGTATTTTGCCCACACTGCCAGAGTCAGATGGTGACCAGGCCGCAAACGATCACCGAGCATCATGCGGATTAACGCATGGCGCTTGGCCCTCAACAGGCGGGATTCGTCGTCGGCCGGGCCTCGCTGAATCCCGCTTCAGCAATGATCGTGGGCTCCCCCGCCCCACTCAGACCTCGAATCCAACCTGGATACATCATGCGCTTGAGCCCTTTATCGACCGTGACCATCAGGAGCGCCGCTGAGCGCTTGCGACCGCAAGCGCCTGATAACGCCGG
>JASFFM010000298.1:0-5677 GCA_050124295.1 Desulfobacterales bacterium
CTTCCTGGAGATCTTTTTTGCCTGCGCCAAAACCGGGGCCATCATGGTGCCGGTGAATGCCCATCTGGCCCTGCCCGAACTGGAATACGCGATCGGGGACTGTGCGCCGCGCCTGCTGGTGTATGCCGCCGAGACAGCGGACAAGGTGAGGCGACTCAGGCAGACCCCAAGCGAAGGCATGCATTGCCTGGTCCAGGGGAGCTCGGCTGCAGCGGCGGACAGCGCCCTGGCGGACCTGGTGGAAGGCCAACCACCCGATGAACCTGCGCCGGATGGCGCAGTGGACCTCGGCGATCCACTGCTCATCATGTACACCTCGGGGACGACCGGGGCGCCCAAGGGGGCTGTGCTGACCCACAAGAATTTTCTTTATGGCGCCATCAATGCCCAGCACAGCTATCACCTGGACGCGGCCTGCAAATCCCTGGTGGTGGCCCCCCTGTTTCACATTGCCGCCCTGGCCGCTTCGGTGACACCGGTGGTCTACGCAGGTGGCGCTCTGGTGCTCAAAAACTTCGACAACCCGTCGGATATCATCGACTGCATCATGCGGGAAAAAATTACCTTCATGTTCGGTGTACCGGTGATGTACGAAATGATGGCCAAATCGCCCCGCTGGCCGTCGGCCAACTTCGCGGATATCGATTTCTTCATGGCCGGCGGGGCGCCCATGCCGGTGTCGCTAATCCGCCGCTATCAGGCGGAGAAGGGGGTGGCATTCGCTCAGGGATACGGTATGACCGAAACCTTGCGTATGACCTCCTTGGAGCTGACCGACGCCAGCCGTAAGGCCGGCTCCATCGGCAAGGCTGTGTTGCATGCGCGGTTGAAAATCCTGGACGATGACGGCCGAGAGGTTGCGCCCGGGGAAATCGGCCAAATCGTCTTTAGCGGCCCGACGGTTTTTGCGGGCTACTGGAACAAACCCCGGGCGACCGAGGCTGTTCTGCAGCACGGCTGGTTTCACACCGGAGATTTGGGCCGATGCGATGATGAGGGGTTCCTCTACCTGGTGGGCCGCAAGAACGAGTTGATCATCTGTGCCGGGAAGAACATTTACGCCGCCGAGGTGGAGCGCGCCATCGAGCAGCATCCCCAAGTGGCGGAGGCCGCCGTGGTGGGGTTGCCGGATCCCAAGCGCGGTGAAATCGTGGCCGCGTTTATCCGGTTGGAAGATGACCGATCGCTGGCGGAAGGCGAACTGCTTCATTTCCTGGAAGATAAAATCGCGGCTTTCAAGTGTCCCCGCAAGGTTGCCTTTGTCCGGCATTTTCCCCGCAACAAGACCGGCAAAATCCAAAAGGACAAGCTCGGGTTATCCCGGGAATGTCCGGTTTTACCCTCCTGAGAAAACCCTCCCGGAACCGCTAACACGGATATGTCACGCGTTGGAGGCCTTCATGGACAAGACCTTCCGGTGCGCCGCGGTCGGCATGCAATCCCGCAAGCGCCGGATCAGGCTGGAAAGGGATGCCTTGGGCTGGCCCGCGGGGTGAAAAGGGTCTGCGCCTTGTTCTGAAAGGCGCCGCGCACCAAGGGTTGCCGAACACATTGGCCCCAGCCTCGATTGAAGACACGAAACCAATGCATCCGCCCAAACGGACATCCATATTATCAGGACATGTTCGGGACAGCGCTCGAGACCGATCATGATCCGCCGGGCGGCAATGTCGGACCTCACTGCCGTTCCGGGGGTTTTACCCCCCATTGGAGACGCCCAGGTCTTAACCGGCCAAAACAAGGCTTTATCCCGCATAAAAAGATTGCATACATAATAAAATAAATATATAAATTGATGTGTTATGAGAAATAAAGAACCGGCCAAAGAACCGGCCACAAATACCTGTTACGCCCTCACGCCGTTTCTACCCGGGGAAGACCGCCGGGGACCGTTGAAGGACATGGCCCAGGAAATCATTGCCGCTTCGGCCCGGCTGGAGGGCCGCGTGGCGCCGGAGACGGCGGCGGTGCTCGGCGATCAACTGCGGCTAGTCAACAGCTATTACAGCAACCTGATCGAAGGCCATAAAACCACGATTCCGGAGATCGAATCGGCCCTGCAAAAAAAATTCCATCGCGATCCGGAAAAAAAGTATGCCCAGGAACTGTGCGCCGCCCATGTCCGGGTTGAAAAGCAATTCATGCAGGAGGTCGCCACCCGACCCGGCCCCAATGTGTGCGATGCGCAGTTCCTGTGTGATCTGCATGCCGCCTTTTATGCCCACCTTCCCCAAGCGCATTTATTTACCCATACGGGCAGCGGATTTACCCCATTTCCGGTCAACCCGGGACAGTTGCGGGATGTGGATGTATCCGTCGACGGGCAATCCATGCACGGCCCGGGCAGCGGCGCGCTCCCGGATCTGCTGCGTACATTTGCACACGCTTATGCACCGCAACATTTCCACGGTGACGAGCGGCTCATCGCCATGGCCGCCAGCCACCACCGACTGACCTGGATCCACCCCTTCCGGGACGGCAACGGGCGTGTCACGCGTCTCTTCTCCGGGCTCTATCTGGCGGTATCGGGCATCAATAAGCGTAATCTGTGGTCCTTATCACGGGGGTTGTCGCGCCACAAAGAGCGGTACATGTTTGAACTATGGGCCACGGACGCTCCAGACCGTGAATCATCCGATTATTTCAATGAGGAATTGCTGGTCGATTTTTGTGAATTTTTCCTCACCATCTGTCGCGATCAGATCGGGTTTATGGAAGCCCTGCTGCGCCTGGATCAGATCGAGGCCCGCATCGACTGGTTCGTGGAAACCCGCCGCCAGAAAAACCCCAAAGCGATGCGGGCCGAGGCGGCCAAGCTGCTGCGGGCGGTATTCATGCGCGGTGCCATTGCGCGGGGCAAAGCCGCGGATATCCTCAATATGAGCGAACGCAACGCCAGGCGAACGGTGAGTGCCTTGCTGGGGGAGGGGCTGCTTCGGTCATCGAGTCACCGGGCGCCGTTGACGATCGGGCTGCCGCTGACCGTGCTTCCGTTTTACTTCCCCGATCTTTACGATCCCTCGCTTGTCGGTGCGGAGGTCCTGTCCGGCCAGGGGCCCCCCGTTCGAACACGATAGGGCGGGAGCATGCCGGCCGACTTGACCTTACGATGGAATCCTGTTTTTAGTGGGCTTCTAAGCGGCCCCAGATCGGTAAGGCCGGCCACGATTCGATGGTTGTGCCGCCGGCGATGATCAGCGACGGTGTCTCCGATGTCAAGCGCACCCGCTGATCTGCCGTTTACCGGCGTGACCAGGCATGCACCCGTGGGAATCGATCCAGGCCATCCGGAGGATGCGCCACCCGCAATGACCGACGGTGACGATGGGGGGTTGTGATGACCCCCGCGATCCATGCCCGGCGCTGGCCCCGAATGGCCCAGCAGGCTGCGTGTTCCACCGCGGCGGACGGGCGGGGCGCGCTAAGGGGCCGCCTGCAAGGGTAATTTAGGAAACGCAAAGGGGTGGCTTGCGTGCGGCAAGTCATTCGAAAGGATGGTGCTGTAATGCCCGCCCGGCTCAAAGACTACTTTCATGCGGAAATCATCGGCGGAAAAGAAAAACCGTTTTCTTGGCGACGGGTATTGACAAGGGCGATGCGCAGCAAACGCTGCAATTATATGTTCTGGTTTCGGATTGCCTATGTTCTGCATCGGCGTGAGAGCCGGTTGTTGCGATCGCTGGCTAAAAGATTCAATAACCGCATGGTGAGGCGCTACGGTGTGGAAGTCATGCTGGGGGCGGAGATTGACGAGGGCTTCGTCCTGCCGCACCCCATTGCGATCGTGGTGGCCAAAAACACCCGGATCGGCAAGAAGGTGACCGTTTTGCAGAACACCACGATCGGCAATGACGGCAAACGCGATGAAGTCCTCACCATCGGGGACAATGTATTCATTGGTGCCAACTGCTGCATCATCGGGTCGGGCATGCGCATTGGCAACAATGTCAATATCGGGGCCATGAGCTATGTCGATCAGGATATTCCCGATGATACGACCTTTATCACCCAAAAAGAGGGGCGCATGATCACCGGAGGAGATCGCTTTGACATCCAAAAATATCACCATCGATGATCGTGACGTCACCCTCGATCAACTCGTCGCCGTCGCTTTGCAAAATAGACCGGTCAGGCTTTCCCATGATGATGATTGGATTGCCAAACTGGACCGGGGGCGGCAGATCCTGGAACAAGCCCTGTCCGCCGGAGATGCCATTTACGGCGTATCCACCAGTGTGGGCTACAGCTCCGGCCAATGCGTGGCGCCCGGAAACTGCCAAGAATTCGCCTACCAGATCATCCACCAGCATGGTTGCGGGGTGGGCACGCCGTTCAGCGAACAGGAAGGGCGCGCCATCGTATTCGCCCGCCTGGTCAGCCTGGCCAAGGGCTATTCCGCCGTGCGGCTGGAATTGTTGGAAGCCCTGTGCGGCCTGCTCAATTACAACCTGATTCCGGTCATTCCATCCCTGGGATCGGTGGGGGCCTCCGGTGACCTGACGCCCCTGTCCTACCTGGCGGCGGTGCTGTGCGGCGAACGCGAGGCCTATTACGGCGGTAAGATTATACCCGCCGGGGAAGCCTTGAGGCAGGCCGGACTCCCGGTGCACCCTTTTGGGCCCAAGGAATCCCTGGCAATCATGAACGGCACCGCCGTGATGACGGCCGTGGCCGCTATCACGGCCGAGCGTTTGCAGCGTACGCTGGCCGCCTGTGAGCGCTCCTGCGCCCTGGCGGCAGAGGTGCTGCTGGGCCGCTCCCAGGCCTACCACCCCACGGCGCATCATCTCAAACATCATCCCGGTCAGATCGCATCGGCGGCCGCCATCCGCGCGGCCCTCCACGGTAGCCGTCTGGTGGACAGCCACCAGGCGGCGGGTCGCATGGTCCAGGATCCCTATTCCATCCGCTGCGCGCCGCACGTTCTGGGTGCGGTGCGGGACGCCCTTTCCTGGACCAACACGGTGCTGCATCGTGAACTGAACAGCGTCAACGACAACCCCATCGTGGACCCGGACGAGGGCGAAACGATTTTCGCGGGCAATTTTTATGGCGGTCATATTGGGCTGGCCATGGATCTTCTTAAAACGGCGGCGGCTTCGGTGGCCGACCTGATCGACCGGCAGTTTGCCCTGCTGGTGGATTCGCGCCTCAACGCGGGCCTGACGGAAACCCTCGTGGCCTATGAAGGCTGCGGTTTGAAGGGCCTGCAGATCACCTGCAGCGCCCTGGCGGCCCGCGCCGTGCAGCGCTCGGCCCCGGACAGTGTGCTCTCGCGGCCCACCGAGGTCAACAACCAGGACAAGGTCAGCATGGGGCTCAACGCAGCCCTTTCCGCCGCGGAAGTGGTAACCCTGGTCCAGCAGGTGCTGGCCAGCCAGCTGATCGCCTTATCCAACGCGGCCGCCCTGCGCGATGAGGCGCTGCTGTCGGCCCCCGGAAAGCGACTGTTGGAGGTCATTCGATCGGAATCGCCGCTGCTGACCCATGACCGCAGGCTGGATGGTGATCTGGAGCGCCTTACAACGATGATCGACCGCGGCATCGCGATTTCCGGCTAACCCGGATATGTCACAAGGTTGAGGCCTCCCGTACAAGGCCTTCCGGCCCGCTGCGGTAGGCCCGCCACCGCAAGCGCCGGATAAGGCCGACAGGGATGCCCCAGGCTTGCCCGCCG
>JASFFM010000299.1:0-5674 GCA_050124295.1 Desulfobacterales bacterium
TTCGCCTGCGCAAGGGGAATCCGGCTTTGAAATATGGGGCGACGATCACCCTGTGGTCGGACGATCTGGTCTATGCTTTTTTGCGCATCGCCACGGATGATGTGGCCCTGGTGATCATCAACAACGGATACACCAAGATGCCGAATCCCATCCCTTTAAGTTTGGATCGGTCGATCCTTTCGCAACGTGTGGTCGATATGATCGCCGGAGGTCTGAAGCACTGGAAGACGGGGCAAGCCTTGGCGGTGCAAAACGGTAAAGTGCTGATTACCGTCGACGGCAAAACGATCGACATCTTCTGTCGTAAGGGCCCTTGAGAAATGCGGGGAAGGCGACCGAAAAATGGGGTGCGGTAAGGGAAGACCTATCATTAGTGCTGGAGGGCATTCCGCCCGCGTCCCAAACTGCCGGCAGTGATGGGCCGCATAGCAGGATTGCGGGCCTCAGCCACCTACGGCATCCGAGGTTTGAAAGGGCTTCGAGCTGGTTCGCAATCTCGTTTCAGGTTTTAAGACCTTTCCGCCACCGACCGATGCGCAACCCTCCAATAACAACCCTACCCCGAACATTGCATGACCATATGGATGCCCACTCGCTGGGATGCACGGGGTCACCTATCTTAACGGAAGGTTGCCCTAAACGGGTCCGATAACCCTTGGTGAGCGGCGTATTGCAGAACGCTGCGCCTGCCCTTTGCACCCGGCGGGCAAGCCTGCGGCATCCCTTTCCGGCGTGATCAGGCGCTTGCGGTCGCGTGCCTGCCGCGGCGCGCCGGGTTGCCTTGTGCTGAAGGCCTCAAACGTATGCCTGACCCGGGCTAGCCCGGCGGACCGAGCTGGTGAAGGTCCGCGCCATAGACCAAACCTCTCGTCTCTAAAAGGCTTCTCCCTCTTGTTTATTGGTTTCATATATGTTAACGAGATACTGGCCATAAAGGTTCAAATAGTTGTTTTCATTTACCTTTATTGGAAGCCGGCTTTTTCCCCTCCCCAACGCCGTAGCAAACAGATTTGTCTGAACGAGGTCACCCTTGGGGCCTGATCGAGGAGAACTATTCGGCGGAAGAGGTTGCCATGCCATCTATAAAGGAAATTCTTTATAGGCCTGACCGCGAAAGGGCGCTCCTCGAACCGACCACGCTTGATTTGCTGCGGGCGTGCGACAGCGCTATTTCGGTTGCGCTGCAAGCCGTGATCTTTGCCACTCTCACCATCGCTTTCCCGCTGGCGGTCGGCAATCGACCGATTTCCTCATTTTTCGATCCGCCCCTCATCAAATTCAGCCCAACCCCCAAACGGCACGCTAGCGCTTTCATCGAGGTGCGCATATGAGATCAACCATGGGCCGCAGATCTGTCAAAAACCACGCTCAATCAGAAGGTCCCATTGCGAAAGATTATCGGCGCTGCCTTTTAGGCGGGCTGTTCATTGTTCTGATTTCTTTGGTTGCAGCGGCGCCCGCCCTGGCGGGTGATCTGATAGCAGCGCGTGTTATCGGTGTCACCGACGGCGACAGTGTCATTGTTCTCGAAGACGGGAACAACCGGGTCAAGATCAGGCTGCATGGCGTCGATTGCCCTGAGATCGGGCAGGCTTCAGGGGCCGAAGCCAAAAATTTCACCTCCGGTTTGAGTTTCGGCAAGGCGATTGAATACCGACTGGTAGGCATCGACAAGTTCGGAAGTACAGTGGCAACCGTTTATCTTGATGATGGCAGGGAGTTGAATCTAGAGATCATCAAAGCCGGTTTGGGCTGGTACGAAAAGCGCTACCTGAAGAGACCGGATTATGCCGATGCCGAGGCGCAGGCCCGAAAGGATAAAATTGGATTATGGGCCGATCCTGATCCCCTGTCTCCTTGGGAATGGCGGCGGAAGAAGGGCGCCAAGCCTTAATTTGCGCCTGATGAAGGTTGATTGAAACAGGAAAGCGCATTCCCCCAGGTCAATATTCCCCAAATGAGCACGGGAAATCACGATCAAGGCCGCCACCGTCTGGCTCTACACGATTGGGGGCGTTTAATCCATTTGGGCTGAAGGGCCATTCGTCCGCCAAACGATTGGCCCCAGCATGAAAAAACACAGGTTCGGAAACGTGTCTATTCATATTTCATTGATGCAAATGGATGAGGTTCCTGAATCGGCAGCCGTTCTCAGCCATGCCATGCTCAATAACCCCCTCCACATCGCGATCTTTCAGGGTAACAGTGAAAATGAACGTCAAGAAATCGAGACCATGTTCATCGATCTCTTGCGCAAATTGCCGGGCATCGTCTTTCTGGCCAAGGAAAGACAAAAAATCATCGGCGTTGTGCGAATGAAGTCCTGCACGGGTCGTAAGATGGTTAGAGATCCCAATCCACCCAAGGACGAAAAGGATATGGCATGGCGAAAATCGGTTTGGCACAAGGCATGGGCAAGTCATGATCCATTGGATCAACACTGGCACCTTGGCCCTATCGGCGTTCTGCCATCTCATTGGGGAAAAGGCGTTGGATCCCAGCTGATGCAACGCTTCTGCAAGGAAGTGGATGCTTGTGGTGCAAAAGCCTACCTGGAAACAGATCTGGATAAAAATGTGATCTTTTATAAGAAATTCGGATTCGAAGTCGTTTCCCGTTCAATGATTTTTCAAGTTGAAAATCGCTATATGTTGAGAGGTTCTAAATCATGATTGAACAGGTTGCTGGGACGTGATTTTGATGAAAAGAACCAGCAACCAGAGTGTCGATCATCCCAGAGCGTCCGCCTCTCCATTGACCAGCTGCTTTAAGAAGACCCTGCAAGGCAATGAGCCACCGTTAGAGTAGGGGAAGCAGCTGTTCAAATGAACCTATCTCCGAAAGGTTTTCTCACCCGCCATCGGCATTGACGCCCGGTCTCAAATCCTCGACAATCTTGCGCATGCCTGCAGGTTGCACCCACCGTTCAAGAATCGATCAGATGGGTAGTTCCCTCCTGCAGGTAGCCTTGGCTTTGATCGCCAGCGAAACCCCCAATTTCAAGATGGGTTCATGATAATGGGCCGTTTGTCGAGGAGGCGGGACTGACCAATGCCCCTCTCCTTGGTCATTCCCCGGGCGGCCTGTTTGCGGTGCAGGCGGCAACGGATGAACGGCTCACAGCCCTGATGTCGGTATCATCGGCGGGGCCTTTCGCCCACCGCGACCACTACCCGGACACATATCATTTCGTCGTTCCGTTTGCGCGCAGTGGGGCCACGTGCCGGCTCTTCGTGGCACCGGGACGGCCGATTCTGAAATGGGCGGGCTTTCAGGCGGCTTATTCTGATGAGAATGTCATCACGGCGCTGCAATGTGCGGCGCGGACTGATTTCCAGCGCCACGGTGAAACTATCACGGTCATCAACAACCGACGATGATCGCGGGGGCCAGCGACGACCGGGTGGTGGAGCCCCGCCCGGGTGATGCCATTGCGGCCATTGCATCTACTAAGCCGCGGCTCATATTTCACAATGGCGCGCCCAAGAACCATAAGTCGAAAGCGATTGAAATTGGGGAAACGCCGGGTGCCTGGCTGCAGGTGCCGAAAAAGCCGTGCGCCTGCTTACGCAGCATAAACGCTAGGGGGGACCTCGTCCTGGGATGGCCGCCCAAGGATCTGCCACCGGGTCTCCAAGGCCCATTCCATTTCTGACAGATCACGTCACCCGGGCTGACATATCCTGTCAGTTGCCGAACGGTGATCGTCATCCGATTTAAAGAACGCTTTGATATCGCTTTAGAAAAAAAACATCCATGAGGGCGGCACAGTGTTTGCTTCAATCATATTTCAAATGGCAATCTTGGGGTCGGGACAACCATTGCTGCTGAGCTATTTTTCTCCTGGCCACCTTTTGAGTTCCCGACCCCTTGATTGCCGACTAACAGAATTTTTACCCTCCTTAGCGCCTGGGGCAAGGCAGCGGGTCTTGCCCCACCTAACCTGGATCCGATTTTTACCCTGCGGAGGATTGTGGCCGGCATTAGGCAGGGAAGCGATATGATACATTCTCGGCAAAAGGCGGGGCATAACGCCCCGCCTTTTTTTTGATTTCGATGTAAACCCTTTTTATCGGATCTAAAAACCGGTAAGATTCCATTCTACGGGCCAATTTTTCACCGATCGCACCTTTTCACTCAGGATAGGCGCGAAATCCAGAAGGTCCTACGGCCTGGATGATTTCTCACCCCTTTAATCATGGACCAATCCTTGGCCTTATCGTCGATTGCTCAAGTATTTCCTGCTCTTCGGTGGTATCATCTGGTTTTGCTGGGGCTTGGCTGCATGTCTTAAGGCCGTCGATAAAATTGGTAGCGCAGAGGCAACCCCGGTTATGTTTTTTTGTCGGTGTGCTCAGTGGCCCTGCAGTGTAATTGGCCGTTATTTGTTTCCACCAAACTGAAAAATTGCCCTTGGAATAATTTTATAGAACCCATCCACAGCCTACGTCTGCGGCGGGCGCGTATCCCTCGTCACGGTGACAAACCGCCACCAATCTTTTGCCGATAATGACTGAATGGCGCATATGATCAGGTTTGGGCGCATCCTTTGTCATGGACGATTCTCTACAACGCGAATTGCGTTTCAATGGTCGTTTTTGGAACCGGCCCAACTACCAAAAGGCGGCTTGGTGCGGCGGGATCGCTGAGCGGGCTTTTGCCGCAGAGGAAATCAAAGGGAAAGATATCGTTGGCGGTTCGTCTCTGGCGGGATGGTTGCACTGGAAATTGCCGCGCTGCTGAATTCAAGGGCTGTCCTTCGGATGGAAAGGGCTATAAACTGCGGCGAGATCAATAAATGGCTCGCGATGCGGTCGCCCCTTGCATCGGTCACACCCTTTGCCTGCATTCAGGTATTGGGGGGGTAAAATGAACACGTGCTAAGCCAAATGTCCGCGGCGTCAGATCCAGCCCTTATTCGGTCGATGTGCGAATATCGTTCGTCATGGACCGGGTATCATGGGGCAAGCGAGAAAATGGATCGCATGCATGGACCAAAGGATCGTATCGTTCCTTATCCGCCGCATGAGGGTGATGTCATATCAGGCGCAGGACGTCGTTGGGTCATTGCCCAGGCCAAAGAGGGTCTCTCTTTTAGGGATTAAACCCATTCATCCTTCATCAGGTGATACCTGTCGCAAAGGAGGTGTTTATGCAGTGGAACGCTGGCGGTTGGTTCGGCGGGCAGATTGGCGCTACCGTTTGGATGCTGGTGGGGGGTGTATTGGTGGCTAGCCGGGATATCGCCACCGGTATGATCGTGGTGCTGTTGTTTGCCATTCCCAATCTCCTGGGCCTGATCCTGTGGCAGGGCCGAAAACTGTCTTGTTACGCGTCCACGCAGTTGCTCATCGCCGCCGCTGGAATCTGCGGTCTGCTGACGGTCTATGTCTTGGAAAGAGCGAATGCCTGGACGCAAATCCAATCGGGCGGGACCGTGTCCGCTTTCTCAACCTATTGGATCATTGGGCTGGTTTATGCGGGCCTCATGGGCGTGTTCTACCTGCGCTTTGGCCGCAATGGCAAGGAACCCGATACGTGAAATGGCCCTTCCGTCGGCCACCGCAAAAGATACCTTTTCTAAAGATCGTTGGCGTACTGAACGAAAGCGCCCGATTTGAAAATGATCTATCGCGGCAGGAAAATAGGCCACAAGATAGAAAGTCTCGAAATC
>JASFFM010000300.1:0-5667 GCA_050124295.1 Desulfobacterales bacterium
TCTTTGAGGGTGATGGTATCGCCGCAACGGGTGTCGCTGACTGTCTTTATTCCGGCAATAAGATACCCCACCTGACCCGCCGACAGCTCTTGCTGGGGTTTGCGGACAATCTGGAAGATGCCCACTTCTTCGACCTTGTAGGCCGCATTGTTGGACATGAACCGAATGGTATCCCCGGCTTTGATTCGCCCTTGGAAGACGCGAAAGTGCACAATGGTGCCCCGATAGGCATCATAGTGGGAATCGAAGATCAAAGCCTGCAAGGGGGCTGCCGCATCGCCCCGAGGGGGTTTCAACTGGTTGACGATGCCCTCCAGCACGGCTTCGATTCCGAGCCCCTCCTTGGCCGACGTCAAAATAGCGCTATCCGGATCCAGGCCCAGATCTTCCTCGATCTGGTCCTTGACGCGATCGATATCCGCCGAAGGTAGATCGATTTTATTGATTACCGGAATGATTTCCAGATCATGTTCCAGGGCCAGATAAAGGTTGGCCAGGGTCTGGGCCTCAACCCCCTGGCTGGCGTCAACCAGCAGCAGCGCGCCTTCACAAGAGGCCAGGGCCCGGGAAACCTCATAGGTGAAGTCCACGTGCCCCGGGGTGTCGATCAGGTTCAGGGAATATTGTGCGCCGTCATTGGCCTGGTAGGGCAGGCAGACCGTTTGGCTCTTGATCGTGATGCCGCGTTCGCGCTCGATATCCATGCTGTCCAGGATCTGGTCCTGAAAGTCCCGGTCGGAAACGATATCCGTGGCCTGGATCAACCGGTCCGAGAGCGTGGATTTGCCGTGGTCGATGTGGGCGATGATGCTGAAATTTCGTATATGATCCATGCTCGTTGTCATCGCAGCGCTCGATAGCAGGCCGTGTGCGGCGGCATGGGCAAGATTTGGCAGCGCCCAAATCCTCTCCATTGTCGACGCATAGGCGGGTTTATTGTGTGTGTAAATGGGAGAACACCGGAGTGCATTGCGGGGTGGTCCCCAGGAGTCGGGCCGCGCCTGAGACCGATTCACAACGCCGTGCGTCCTACGATAACGCTATCGGACGCCGATGTTGTGTTTATCATGACGGAGGCGATCCGGCGATGGTCGGCAAACGGGTTAAGTGGGGCCCAAATGATCGTTGATCAATGGCTTCCGCCGTTAAGGCGCTTCAGGCGCTGCTCCCACGGGACCGTTTAAATGTCAGTTGACACGGTGATCCTTTCCATATTATATGATAACACCTTATAAACAATAGAGAATGCTTCTAATACCAGATCGTTTTTTATCCTGTCAACCCGCATGCGCGGGCTGCTAGCTTAATCTGAGTGAGTCGCTCCCTGGGAAACCTTGCCGAATGGAAGATACCTGCATTCTGATTGTGGATGACGACGCCGGTATTCGCGATACGATGCATGAGTTTATCGGTATGTCGGGCTATGAAGCACTGGCGGCTGGCAGCGCCGAAGAGGCCCTGGAAATTCTTAAAACGAAAGAAGCCGATGTCGTCATCTCCGATATTTCGTTGCCCGGGATGGATGGTCTGGAACTCACCGATCGCATCAAAAAGAACTATGATGCCGATGTGATCGTCATCACCGGTTACAGCGCCGATTACTCCTATGAAGAAGCGATCAGCAAGGGCGCCAGCGATTTCCTCTTCAAGCCCGTGCGTTTTGCCGAGTTGCTGCTGCGTCTCAAACGCGTGCTCAAAGAGCGGCATCTGACCCAAGAGCGTGTCAAGATGCTCGAGCAGCTGCAGACCCTGGCCACCACCGACGGCTTGACCAAACTGTTCAATTCACGCCATTTCTATAACCAGCTGACTTTGGAAGTTGACCGTTCAATCCGTTACAATCCGCCCCTCTCCCTCCTTCTGCTGGACATTGACCACTTCAAGGATTTCAATGATTCATTTGGTCACCTGGAAGGCGACAAGGTTCTCGTGCGCCTGGCTCAGATCATCGAGAGCTGCCTGCGCAAGCTGGATACGGCCTATCGCTACGGCGGTGAAGAATTCACCGTCATATTGCCTGAAACAACCGGCGAGGAGGCCGAAACGGTGGCCTATCGAATCAAAAGCGCCGTCGAGGACGAAAAGTTTCATCCCCGGGCCGAAGGCGATATGACGGTTACGGTCAGTATCGGCGTTACCCAATACCGTCCCACGGAGGATATAACGGTCTTTGTCAAGCGTGCGGATTCGGCCATGTATCAGTCCAAAGATGAGGGCCGCAACCGGGTGACCGCGCTTTTTTCCGATTAGCCCTCACGGGCGACCGTCTTGCCGGCGTCGGTTGCATTGCCGCGCCCCTGGCCAATGAATCAACCCTCTCGTGTTGGTTAATACCCCCTGCGCTAACCGCGCACACAAGGCAAACTTCCAAGCATCCACACAGAACTTGTTTTCCAGCAGATCCCCGGGGAACTGTCCAATGGCGGCGGGCGTCGATCATATTTTGGTGCTCTGCAGCAATGCGATGGTGCGACAGAGCAGTCGAACGCCGAATCCGGTCGCACCGGGCTTTCCGTAGGCAGAGCCTTTTTTGTGATAGGCGGGACCGGCGATATCAATATGCGCCCAGCGGGTTTCAGCGGCAAATTCGGATAGAAACAAGGCCGCCACGATCGCCCCGCCCCACCGGTCGGGACCGATATTGCGCATGTCGGCCAGATCGCTTTTGAGCAATTCCTGGTAATCCTCCGGCAGGGGCATAGGCCAGCAGCGCTCGTGCGTATCGCTGCCTGCCCGTTCGATCCAATTGCGCAGTTCATCGTCCGGCGAAAAAAGACCCGCGATGTTTTGCCCCAGGGCCACGACACAGGCCCCGGTCAGGGTCGCCATATCAATCATAATCCGGGGACGATATGTTTTTGCGGCATAGGCCATAGCGTCAGCCAGGATCAAACGGCCTTCGGCATCGGTGTTGCCAATTTCGATCGTACGGCCGTTGAAGGCGTGCACAATGTCTCCGGGCCGAAAGGCCCTGCCGGAAACCATGTTTTCAGCCAGGGGGATGACGCCCACGATGCGCTGGTTGGCCCCCGTTTCGGCGGTCGCGATGACGGCCGCGGCCACCGCCGCCGCGCCGGCCATGTCAATTTTCATCAGCTCAATCGAACCGGTCGGTTTCATGTTCAGGCCACCGGCGTCAAAGGTCACCCCTTTGCCGATAAGGGCGATCGTGCCGCGCGCTTTGGGGGGTCGATATTCCAGGATGAGCATCCGCGGTGGATGGGCGCTGCCGGCGCCGACGGCAAGCAGCGCACCCATTTTCAAGGTCTGGAGTTTTTTTTCGTCCAGGATCGTGGCCGTTACCCCGTGACGACGCGCTGCCTGCGCCATGCGGCGGGCAAGTCGATCCGGCGTCTTTTCGTTGGCCGGCTGATTGATCCAATCCCTTGCCTGCAGCGTCCCCCGGCAGACAGCCTCGATCCTTTTGAGGGCCGCCTTTGACCTGCGGGCCATTGCGGCGTCCGTGAGCAGACGGAGGGATTTGAGTGGTTTAATTTTTTGCTCCGATTTGTAAAGCTTCGGGCGACCATTGCTGAGAAGGGCGCCTTCCGCCATGGCCGCCAGGACATCCTTTCGATCGAAGCGCTCATCGAAGCCGCCGTCTGGAACCACCAGCACGGCATCCCCTTCGGCGGCATGCTGCGCGAGCCGTACCCCCTTACCGGCGGCCTGTCGAAGCTGCTCTAAGGTGACATCATCATGATGGCCCAACCCCATGAAAAGGACCCTCCGGGCTTTGATTTCCGGCAAATGGTGCAGGGCCAGATCTTCGCCCTTATCGCCCTTGTACGTCTCGATGCGTCGGGCCTGGCGGGTCAATTCGCGAAGGACCGGCGAGCGGTGAATATCGCGATCCGGGCAAACCGGGATAATGAGGGTTTGGGTATTGATGCGACCGGGCGCCAATGAGGTCAGTTTGATCATGCCGATAATCTCCTCGTGCGGCTGTCCCACTCAGATCTCGGTGAATGGCAATCACGGTGGGCGCGTTTGATGGTGCGGCGAACATGTAGAGGTAATCTTTAACCGTTCTGCCCCGGGGTCAAGCGGTCATCGGCAATCGTTGGCAATATTCCCGCCCCTGGATGGTGGTGAAATCAGTCGCCTAAACGGGTCATTTCCTTGAGGCGCGACAAGCGTTCCCAGGAAAAAGATTCCGCTTGGCAGGGGAAAATAGCGTTGTTGCTGAATACCGGGTCCGCCTCCAGATCGTATCGCGCTGCCGCCACCGCTGCCGGCCAAAGCGGTGTGTGGGGGATGGGGGTGTAATAGGCCAGAATGGGGCGGATTCCGTGGGCCTTTACACAGCGGATCGAATCCACCACGGACTCGATGGGTTGCCCGGGTAGACCGATGAGCAGGTAGGCCCCCAGCTGCCGGGAAGTAAAACCGGCTTTAAATAAGTTGAGCGCAGCCCGGACAAACTCTTCCAGATTCACTTTGCGATCGTGGCGGGGATGGTCCTGACGTACGGTGGTTTCCAGTCCCAGGCGGATGGTACAAAAGCCGGCCCGTGCCAGCAAACGGGCCATCGCCGTGTCCAGACCCCGGATGTGCAGCGCATTCGGGGTATGCAAACGAAGTCGAACCCCGGCGCGTATCAAGCCTTCCAGAATCGGGCCGGCATGCGAACCCGCCTGGATGAGAAAAGCGTCGTCGTAAATCACGAAATCCCTTACGCCCGAGGCATGGTGCCAATAAAGGATTTCTTCGATGACGGCCTGGGGCTGGCGTTTGCGGCACTGCGGCTGAAGGAAGCGGGAAGCACAGTAGGCGCAATCAAACGGGCATCCGAAGGAGGTGACGACGGGCACATAGTTAAGCTGTTGCCTGAGATCCCAAGCCGGATAGGGGTAGGCGTCCACATCGTCCAAGTCGAAAACGGGCCGCCGAGTATAACCGAAGAAGCTGTCGATAAACGCCAGCATACGTGCGTTCAAATTGCCCGGAAGGACGTGATCGGCCCCGGCGGTGCGTTCGGCATGGTCCCTGCACAAGGTGGCGTAGACACCGCCCAGCAGGATCGGCACCCCAGGGTAGGCGTTTCGCAGTTCGGCGATGGTCGCCTGCAGGCCCGGGTACCAGTAGGTCATCATGGATGTGACCAGGATCAGGTCGGGGCGCGCCAGCTGGGCCAGATCGCCTTTTAGCCATTGTCGACGAATGCCGTAGCGGGAATAGCGGCGAGGAATATCCTCCAGGCCCGGTGGGGCCGGAAGGGGTGTTTTGAGGTAGGGGCCGCGGCCCTGCCGGGCGAAAGGATCACTGCGGGGAGCACGGGGATGGAAGCGGTCCAGGCAGTCGATATAGGATATTCGGTAGCCCTGGGCGCGCAGCACACTGGCAAGCATGAGGAGTCCCAGTGGCTGAGCCCAGACGTCATAGGCCGCGAAATCGTCGATCCACGGATTGACCAGGAGGATATGGGGGGTGTCGGTCGTCACGCCCCGTGGTCATTGACTTCCGTGGGAAAATAGGTCATGGACGTTTTTTTCAACTCCCGGCGGCTGAAAAGAAGGGTGAAATTCTCCACTCGCGTCTGGGTTGCCAGCCCCCGGGCGATATCCCGGCAGGCGTCTTCCGATTCGGCATGGATCATCGTATAGAGATTGTAGGGCCAGTCCCGGGTGGGATTGCGGCGATAGCAGTGGGAGATCTGCCGGCAGT
>JASFFM010000301.1:0-5659 GCA_050124295.1 Desulfobacterales bacterium
TGGCGCAATACAAAATCGCGGCTCAACTGGATCCTGAATATCCTGAAGTTTATAACAATATGGGCAATATTAAACTCAGCTCAGGCCTCTGGGAGGAAGCCGAGAATCTATTTCGGCAGGCTTTGAAAAGGCTACCGACCTTCGCCGAGGCCCACAATAATCTCGCCGCGGCCTTGCACAAACAGGGTGACGATCAGGAAGCCCTCCAACATCTGGAAGAGGCCTTACGCCTCAACCCCGCCTTTACCACCGCGTACCTAAACCATGCAAAGCTTCTTGAAGCACAGGGGCAAACGGACCAGGCCTTGACATCCTATACCAAAGCACTCGAACTCGATCCCGGGCTGTCTTCGGTGCACACTTCGATCGGCAAGATTTACGCCGACCGAAACAATTTGGCGAAGGCCCAGTTTCACTTTCAAAAAGCTTTGGATTCTGATCCCGCCAGTTCTTACGATCTCCTCAATCTGGGCATCATTTATCAAAAAGGCGGCGAAACCGATCAGGCTTTTTCATATTTCCGGCAAGCACTTGCCAATGCTCCTGACAACTCCCGCGCGCACTATAATCTGGCCAATCTGCACATGGCGGCCGGCGATCGCAGAAACGCCGAAAAGCACTACCGGGAGGCCATCCGATTCGACGACACCCTCGCCGCGGCGCATACCAACCTCGGTTTTATTCTCGACGCGAAGGGCCAAACCGACCAGGCCCGGGCCCATTATCGCAAGGCCATCAGCTTGGCGCCCACCGATGCCAGCGCCCATAACGGCATGGGCAACAGTTTTGCCCAGCAGAATGATTTCGCATCCGCAATCCCTTACTACCGGGAGGCCATTCGCCTGGATCCCGATTTTACCACTGCACGCGTCAACCTGGGCCTTGCCTTGATGCGCACCGGAGACACCTCGGGTGCGCGAGACCAGTTTCAGCGTGCTCTGGACGCCGACCCAGCCAACCAAAGCGCCCGCCAGGCCCTGGAAATTCTCCCTTTCGCCGGCGCATCTGCTCCAAGCGCATCCCCTGAAGAACTCCATCAAAAAGCCCTCGCGCGGGCCGCCCGCGGTGACTACGAGGGGGCCGCCGGGCTGTTCCAAAAGATCCTCGACATTGTACCCGCCGAGCCCGGGACATTGTATAATCTCGCCTGCATGTATGCCCAAATGGGCCGCACCGAGGAAGCCATGGCCTGGCTGTCCCGGGCGATGGCCCACGGCTATGATAACTGGGATGCCATCGAAAACGATCCGGACCTTGATAACATCAGAGAATCGGCATCATTCAAGGCACTCATCAAAAACCGGCCTTGAAAACAGGCGCCCATCCGCACCTGGTTTGATGGCGGCGGGCGCTTTTACCGGCCTTAGCGACGGCCGATCGAGAAGCACGGCTATCACCATTTTACCCGTACCGGCCGCTATGCCGCAGATGGTGCTTATCAGATTGCCGATACCCGCTTGGCGCCCGGCACCTCATTTTCCATCCGTATCGGCGGGTCCCGGTGATTCCGGCCCCTTCCCGTCGGCTACCTCACCGTCCATCGGGCATCCGCCGCAGGACAACCCCAGGCCGTGGGGAAGACCTTGGGTCAGGTTTCCCGACGGCATGCCTCCCGCCCCTGAAGGACGAATTTTCACCCAGAGGGCATCTGCCTTGACGACGGGTCTGTGACGACACATTTTAAAACTTTTAACACTACGATTGTACTGGAGGGACGTCATGCGGGCGTATCGTGTGTTGGCCATGGCCATTTTGATGATCTTAACGCTCGGGGGATGCCAATCCCGACCGCCAATACATACGGTTGCGGCGGTTGATTTGAAGCGTTTTATGGGCGACTGGTATGTTATCGCCAACATCCCGACGATTTTTGAAAAAAATGCCTTCAACGCGATTGAAACCTACCGCCTGGATGAGGATGGCTCCGTAGAAACGACCTTCCGATTCAACAAGGGTGCCTTCGACGGCCCTGAAAAAATCTATCGCTCCCGGGCCTTCGTTCTGGACAAAGACAGCAATGCCCACTGGGGCATGCAGTTTGTCTGGCCCTTCAAGGCTGAATACCGCATCGTTTTCCTGTCCGACGATTACGCCCAAACCATCATCGGGCGCAGCAAACGAGACTACGTCTGGATCATGGCCCGTGCGCCGTCGATACCCGATACGGACTATGACAGACTTCTGAAACTGCTGGAATCTTACGGCTATGATACTGGCCAGGTGCAGAAGGTGCCCCAGCAGAAGCCGGATGAAAAGCCCGCCGGTTAACGCCCGTAAAACGATTATCCGTCTTCGCCTGCCGACCCTCCCCTCAGCCCCGTTTGTCTTCACGGCCGCTGCAGGGTCTTCAATTTCATTGACAAAACCAAGCGCGATGCCGTAACTTCCAAAGCGGTATTACCTTTCCAATCTCAGATGAAATCTTTTGACCCCATTTCGCTTGATCGGGCAGGTGGTTTGCTCTTCCCGGATTTTTTCTACCGGCGCTATCGTTTTTCTCGCCCCGATCATCACCCTACAAATTAACGAAGGAGGTGCCAGGATGATGCGAAACCTCAAATTGATCATCGCGGCCTTGGTGATCCCTGCCGTAATCGTATCCGGGGCCATGGCCGGCGAAGTGGAAGTGCTGCATTGGTGGACCTCCGGCGGCGAAGCCGCTGCCGTGCAGGAACTCCAGAAAATGCTCCAAAGCGAAGGCCACACCTGGAAGGATTTCGCCGTGGCCGGTGGTGCGGGCGCCAACGCCATGACGGCCCTTAAATCCCGTGCCGTAAGCGGTAATCCACCCACCGCGGCGCAGGTCAAGGGGCCCCAGATCCAGGAGTGGGCCGCGCTCGGTGTCCTGACCAACCTGGACGATGTGGCCCAGGCCGAGGGCTGGGATAAGCTGGTGCCCAAGGTGGTGGCCGATATCATGAAATACGACGGCCACTGGGTCGCCGTGCCGGTCAATGTCCATCGCATCAACTGGATGTGGTGCAACCCGGCGGTCTTTGAAAAAGCCAAGGCCCAATACCCCAGGACATGGGATGAATTTTTTGCGGCCTGCGAAAAAATCAAACAGGCCGGATTGATTCCGGTTGCTTTTGGCGGCCAGGCCTGGCAGGAAGCCACGGCCTGGGAGTCCATCGTGGCCGGGGTCGGCGGAACGGCGTTTTATCAAAAAGCGCTCGTGCAAGCCGATGCGCAGGCCCTGACCAGCGATACCATGATCAAGTCTTTGGAGATTTTCAAGAAAATCAAGGCTTACACGGATAAGAATGCACCCGGGCGCGACTGGAACCTGGCCACGGCGATGGTCATCAAAGGGGAGGCCGCCATGCAGTTCATGGGCGACTGGGCCAAAGGCGAGTTTACGGCCGCCGGCAAAGTCCCCGGCAAGGACTACGATGCCCTGACCGTGCCGGGAACGGACCAAGCCTTCCTGTTCAATGTGGATTCGTTCATCATGTTCGAGGTCAAGGACACCCAGGCCAAAGCCGCCCAGAAGGCCATGGCCCGCCTTATTCTGTCACCGGAATTCCAGGTGACCTTCAACGTCAACAAAGGGTCCATTCCCGTGCGCTCCGGCATTGCCGAAACGCCGTTTGATGCCGTGGCCATTGATGCCATGAAGGATTTCGCGGCCACGGCCAAGTCCGGCGGTTTGATGCCCAGCATGGCGCATGAAATGGCGGTGTCGCCGGCTGTTCGTGGGGCCATGTTCGACGTGGTGACCAATTATTATAATTCCAGCATGTCGGCCGCGGAGGCCGCCCAGAAACTGGCTGCGGCCGTCCAGGAAGCCCAAATGTAGTCTGCCGGGCCGCAGGCGATGCGCTGGAAGGCCATACCGGCGCCCTTAAACACCGATCCGTTCAGGGACCCGTATCGAAACCGGATGCGGGTCCCTGAACGGTGACGAATGCCCATGAAATCAGCCCCCCGCACATCAAGCTGGTTTAGCGTGCTGGAAACAGCACTGCCCAAAATTGTCGTGGCCCCGAGTTTTCTGGTCATGGTCATTTTTATCTACGGTTTTATCCTCTGGACCCTCTATATTTCGATGACCAAATCCAGCTTCCTGCCGAGCTACGACTTTGTGGGCCTGGTCAATTATATCAAGCTCTGGCGCATCGACCGCTGGTGGGTTGCCGTCCGCAATCTTCTGATTTACGGAGGCCTTTTTATTTTTTTCTGCACCCTCTTCGGGCTGCTTCTGGCCATTTTTCTGGATCAGAAAATTCGCATCGAAGGGGCCCTGCGCACCATTTACCTCTACCCCCTGGCGCTCTCCTTCGTGGTCACGGGCACCGCCTGGAAATGGATACTGAATCCGGGCCTCGGTATCGAGCGTCTGGTACGGGAATGGGGTTGGTCCGACTTTACTTTCGACTGGCTGGTGACCTCCGAGATGTCGATCTACTGCGTGGTCATCGCCGCCGTGTGGCAATCGACCGGTTTTGTCATGGCCATGTTTCTGGCCGGGCTGCGCGGTATCGATGATGCCGTCATCAAAGCCGCCCAGGTGGACGGCGCCAACCTGCCGCGCATCTACCACAAAATCATTATTCCCAGCCTGCGGCCCGTTTTTTTCAGTGCCATGATTATTCTGACCCATATTGCCATCAAAAGCTTCGATCTGGTGGTGGTCCTGACCCGCGGCGGGCCGGGTTATGCCTCGGATTTGCCGGCCACCTTCATGTACAGCTACGCCTTTACCCGGGGGCGGCTGGCCATGGGAGCGGCCAGTGCCATGATGATGTTCTTCATGGTGATGGCGATTATCGTGCCCTATCTGTACTCGGAACTGAGGAGGAAATAGTATGTCTGCGGTCCTCCAGCGCCAACCCCTGTTCACCCCAAGCCGATTATTGATCTACGGTGTGTTGCTCCTCTTCGTGTTCTATTTTCTGGCCCCCTTCTTGGTCATGCTGATCACCTCGATCAAAAGCATGGAAGAGATTCGGGTGGGCAATCTGATTTCGCTTCCCCGGCACCCGACCATCGAACCCTGGATCAAAGCCTGGAGCTATGCCACTATCGGCGTCACCAACGAGGGCATCAAGGGGTTCTTCTGGAACTCGATCCGTATGGTGATCCCGGCCGTCTTGATCTCCACACTCATTGGGGCGATCAACGGCTATGTGTTGTCCCAATGGCGCTTTCGGGGCAGCGACACCTTCTTTGCCATGCTGCTTCTGGGCTGTTTTATCCCCTTTCAGGTTATTCTGCTGCCCATGGCCCGCACCCTGGGTGTCCTTGGTCTGGCCGAGTCCTTCTGGGGACTGGTCCTGGTGCACACCATCTATGGTTTGGCCTTTACGACCCTTTTCTTTCGCAATTACTACGTCGCCATACCGGATGAACTCGTCAAGGCGGCCCGGATTGACGGGGCCGGATTCTTTCGCATTTTCATGCGCATCATGCTGCCCATCAGCAAGCCCATTTTCATGGTCACCATCATCTGGCAGACCACCCAGATTTGGAATGACTTTCTGTTCGGGGTCTGCTTCTCCACAGGGGAGACCCAACCGATAACCGTGGCCCTGAACAACCTGGTGAACACCTCCAGCTCGGTGAAGGAATACAATGTGGATATGGCCGGGGCCATCATTGCGGCCCTGCCCACCCTGTTTGTCTATTTTGTGGCCGGCAAATACTTTGTGCGGGGCCT
>JASFFM010000302.1:0-5635 GCA_050124295.1 Desulfobacterales bacterium
AGCAGTCCTTGATTGGTGGATAGTCTCTCCGCCTGCAGTTCCGGATAGCCGCCGCCGAAATACAAGCCGTCGAGGGCTTGCGGAAGCCGATCGTCGGTCAAGGGTGAGAAGAAGACCATCTCCGCTCCCTGGTTCGCCAGGAGTTCTAAATTGTCGGGGTAGTAGAAACAAAAGGCCCGATCCCGGGCGACACCGATGCGCACGTCGCTAGCGCTCTTGGAAGGGTTTTTCGCCGCCCGGCGCCTGGTGATCGTGCCCGCTGCCATGCGGGCCAGGAGGCGCTCGAGGTCGAGGTGTTCTTCCACCAGAGCAGCCAGGCCGGCAGTGGCCGCCTCGTCCAGCGGATGATCCTCGGCCGTGTGCAATCCTAAATGCCGTTCGGGGATAGCGATGGTTGCCTCCCGGGGAATGCCTCCCAGACAGGGCATGGCCACTTGGCCCTGCAAAGCTTCCCGAAGGTAGGTCAGATGTCGCGGGCTGCCGATGCGGTTGAAAACGACACCGGCGAAACGCAGCCCCGGATCAAAGCGTTCGAAGCCCTGCACCAGGGCCGCGGCGCTGCGGGCCATGCTGCGCGCATCGACGATCAGCAGGACCGGCAAGTCGAGCCACTTGGCCAACTGGGCGGTGGAGCCGGCCTCACTGCGTCCGTCATAACCGTCGAAGAGCCCCATGACCCCCTCCACGATGGCCCAGTCCGCCTTGCGGGATCCGCGGGCGAAGATTGCCCGGTTGGTTTCTGGGGAGAGCATCCAGCCGTCCAGATTGCGGCTGGCAACGCCCGTGACCCGGGCATGATGTCCGGGATCGATAAAATCAGGCCCCACCTTGAACGGCGCCAGACGATCTCCGCGCGCCGCCAGCGCCGCCAGAAGGGCCAGGGTCAGCGTGGTCTTTCCGCAGCCGCTGGAAGTACCTGCGACCATCAAACCATTGGACATGGGTTTCTCCGTTTCCCTCTTCCCTCAGCGACTTGGCACCACGAAGTCACAGGCTAAAATGGAAGGTCATCTCCGGGGGATGCTTGCAGCGATCAGTTGCCAGGTCCTCTCCCTTGCCGGCCATGGTGGGCGGGATCAAGGCCACCGACCGCGCCACTATATACCCCAAACGCTTTTATTGACAAGGGTTGGCCACCCCCTGTGCGACGCCCCCCTGCGCTCAGGCGCCATGGCCCCTATTTTAGCATCTGGAAGGGTCCAAACGGTGCCCGGCTGCTTGGTGCCAAGCGCCCACCATTGAATATGTAATCCAACGGCCCCATCGACGACTCAAGATCCGTCGGGCCTTGACGACAGGTTCGGCGCAAGGTGTCCCGGGCGACCCCCGGGCTGTCCCTTGGTGTCGCCGCAGGGATCCTAAAGGATGGCCAGAGCGTGAATCTTGGTTGCACATTAGGGGATATTCGATTAATAAAAATAAGACATCTTTGTAATGAACCACCGGACCGCCGTGTCGATCGGAGAGGCCGATTCCGATCGTCGATACGCCTTACCAATGAAAGGTTGAAGCAATCACAATGAAAGAATTGCTCATTTCCGCAATCGACGCGGGCATCCAGGCTGGCAATGCCATTTTGGCGGTCTATGAGACGGATTTCCAGGTCGAACACAAATCGGACCACTCCCCGCTGACCCTTGCGGACCAGAAATCCCACCGCATTCTTGTGGATCAGCTTGCCGACCACCGCTTGCCCGTGCTGAGCGAAGAAGGCCGCCACCTGCCCTTTGAAGAACGCAAGCGCTGGCCCAGCTTCTGGCTGCTGGACCCTTTGGACGGGACCAAGGAGTTCGTCAAACGCAACGGGGAGTTCACGGTCAATATCGCCCTGATTGAAAAGCAAGCCCCGGTCTTGGGGGTTATTTATGTACCGGTGGGCGATATGCTCTATTTCGGCACGACCGCTGAAGGGGCCTACAAGCTTGAGCGCGCCCAGGCGGCCTGGAAAGAGATTCAAAACGGCCCGGCCGACATCGACGGCCGGCTTCAGAGGCTGGTGCAACGATCGTTGAAGCTCCCTCACGCAGCATCGACACCGGCCGTTTTTACCATTGTGGGCAGCCGTTCCCACAGTACGCCGGAAGTGGACGACATCAAACGGGAGATGCAGCGTCGTCATGGCGAGGTGGCGCTCGTATCCGCGGGCAGCTCGCTTAAGCTCTGCATGGTCGCCGAAGGCCGTGCCCATCTCTATCCGCGTACCGGCCCGACCATGGAGTGGGATACCGCCGCCGGTCAGGCCATTGCCCAGGCAGCCGGGGCTCGGGTCGTCGAATTCGGGACCGATCAGCCACTGCTTTACAATAAGGAAAATTTACGCAACCCCTGGTTTGAGGTGAAGACAACCTAACCTCTTATCAAACCATCACCAATCATCATGCTGCCGCGTGCATCATCCAGCATTCAACCATCAGCTTTATGCTGACCGCCTGGAGTCTGCAAATGCCCTCACCTTTCAAGCTGGTCGATCTCATCGTCGACGGGGAACGCCAACGCCTGCTCAAAGATTTGTCGCTCAACCTGCCGGATATTTCCTTAAACGAACGCCAGCTCTGTGACCTTGAACTTCTGGCCACCGGTGTCTTTTCTCCCGTGGATCGATTCATGACCCGTTCGGATTACGAATCCGTTCTGGATCGCATGCGCTTGCAGGACGGCACACTGTGGCCCTTGCCGGTCACCCTGGACATCCCCGAAGCCACGGCCCGAAATCTGGAAACCGGCCAGTCCGTCACCCTGCGCGATCCGGAAGGCTTTCTCCTGGCGATCCTGCACATCGAGGAAATTTGGCCCATCGATCGCCCAAAAGAGGCCCAGCAGGTATTCGGCACCACCGATACCCACCATCCGGGGGTGAATTACCTCTACCATCGCAGCGGCGACCATTATATCGGCGGTCAACTGGAAGTGCTGAGCCCTCCTCTGCGCTTCGATTTCAAGCAGCATCGCCGCACCCCACAAGAGGTCCGGGCCATGGTGCAAAAGCTGGGCTGGAAGCGCATCGTCGGTTTCCAGACCCGCCATCCCATCCACCGCCCTCAATTCGAGATGACGCTGCAGGCCATGCGCCAGGCCCAGGCCAACTTGCTCATCATGTCCGTGGTGGGACCGACCAAACCAGGGGATTTCGATCATTTTACCCGGGTGCGCTGCCTCAAAGCGATGGAAGCCCATTACCCCCCGGACAGTCACCTGCTAAATCTGGTGCCGCTGGCCATGCGCATGGCCGGACCGCGGGAAGCACTGCTGCATACCATTATGGCGCGCAATTTCGGATGCACCCATTTTATCGTGGGCCACGATCACGCCAGCCCTGGAAAAGACCAAGGCGGTAAGCTCTATTACGACACCGAAGCCGCACGGGCCACGGTCGAAGAACTTTCCAGCGAGATCGGGGTCGAAGTTGTCTCCTTCAAGGAAATGGTCTACCTGCCCTTCGAAGATGAGTTCCGCTTCGCCGACAACGTGCCCGGCGACGTCCAAAGCATCGCCATGAGCGGAACCGATATCCGGGACCGCATTGCATCGGGCCGGCGCATCCCCTCCTGGATCGCTTTCCCGCAGGTGATCGCCGAAATGCGGCGCGCGTTTCCGCCCCCACGCCGTCGGGGATTCACCGTCTTCATGACCGGGCTCTCGGGTGCCGGCAAGTCCACCATCGCCCAGGTTCTTTTTGCCAAGTTTCTTGAACGCGGTGACCGCCCGGTGACCCTGCTGGACGGGGATATCGTTCGCCACAACCTTTCCAGCAAGCTAACCTTTTCCAAAGAAGACCGGGATATCAATGTACGGCGGATCGGATTCGTGGCCAGCGAAATCACCAAAAATCGCGGTATCGCCATCTGTGCCCCCATTGCCCCCTATGAGGTCACACGGCGTGAAATTCGCCAGATTATCGAGGCCTACGGTGGTTTTTTCGAGGTTTTCGTGGCCACCCCCATCGATACCTGCGAAACACGTGATCGCAAGGGCATGTACGCCAAAGCACGGGCGGGCCTGATCAAGGGGTTTACCGGGGTCGACGATCCCTATGAGCCCCCGCAGAATCCCGAGGTATTGGTGGATACGACCAGCCTCACACCGGACGAGGCCGCCCAGCAAATCCTGGTTGTTTTGGGCCAGCGGGGGTATCTGTAAACCTGCTCTCAACCTGTGACATCAAGCGGGTGCACCGGTTGGGATCATTCGAATGGAAGACGGTCATGACGACCTCAGAGGACCAATCTTAATCCATTCGGCTATTGTTCAACGCAAGGAGAGGTGAATCGATGAATTTAGCTGTTGTCGGAACCGGATATGTAGGCCTTGTCACGGCCGCCTGCTTTGCCGAAATGGGCAATGATGTCTTCTGCATCGACATCAACCCCCAGATCATCGACGACCTCAGTGCGGGGCGCATCCATATCCATGAGCCGGGTCTTGAATCCATGGTCCAGCGCAATTTCGCCGACGGTCGGCTGAAATTCACCACCGATCTGGCGGAGGGTATTGCGCAAGCCCTTTTCATCTTCAATTGCGTGGGCACGCCCCCTCTTCCGGACGGCTCCTGTGATCTGTCCTTTGTGCGCCGCGTTGGGGATACGATCGGGGCGATCCTCGATGAATACAAGATTATCATCAATAAATCCACGGTGCCCGTCGGAACGGCGGATGAGCTCAAGACCATTATCCAGGCCAAGTTGGACGCCCGCGGGGTCAACTTTGAATTCGATGTGGTCTCCAACCCTGAATTTCTCAAGGAAGGCGATGCCGTCAACGATTTCATGAAACCCGATCGCGTTATCGTGGGCACGGATAATATCCGCACCGCTAAATTGCTGGAAGCGCTTTACGCCCCCTTTGCCCGAAGCCGGGACAAACTCATGATGATGGGTGTCAAAAGTGCCGAATTGACCAAATACGCCGCCAACTGCATGCTGGCCAGCAAAATTTCCTTTATCAACGAAATTGCCAATATTTGTGAACGCGTGGGCGCCGATGTGAAGGATGTCCGCCGGGGCATCGGATCGGATCATCGCATTGGCTACAAGTTTATTTATCCCGGGGTGGGCTTCGGCGGTTCCTGCTTTCCCAAGGACGTCAAAGCCCTCATCGCCACGGCGCAGGAAAACGGCTACCCGGCCGATCTGATCCGCGCCATCGACCAGGTGAACCAGCGGCAGAAAACACTGCTTGCCGACAAGATCCTGTCCTATTTCAAGGATCAGGACGGTGTTGCCGGTAAAAGACTGGCCATGTGGGGCCTGGCCTTCAAAGCCAATACGGACGATATCCGCGAGGCTCCGGCCCTGGATATCATCGCCGCGCTCACCGCCCAGGGGATGCACATCCAGGCCTACGATCCGGTGGCCGGCCCCAAAGCCCGCCAGGCCCTATCCGACAACGAGCGGGTCCAAATAGGGGATCATCAGTACGAGGCCCTGGAGGGCGCCGATGCGCTGGCCGTGGTCACGGACTGGAATCAATTTCGCAATCCGGACTTCGCACGCATCAAGAAAAACCTCACGGCGCCCATCATTTTTGACGGCCGCAACCTGTATTCCCCTTCACTGGTGGCCTCCCAGGGTTTGGCCTACTTCTGTATCGGTCGCCCCCCAACCGGGCAGGATTGATCAGCTGCCGGCCAATGGGGCCT
>JASFFM010000303.1:0-5633 GCA_050124295.1 Desulfobacterales bacterium
AGCAAGTTCGAGGCGTTGCCAAAACCTACCCCCGCACGCTTGGGTTGCAGAATCAGGGCAATCGCTTGGCAAGACGGTCAAAAGTCCTGACCTCGCTTGGCGCTCGATAACCACGCGTCCATATCCGAGGCCGCCCTGGGGATGGTGTATTCGGCGCCATTCGGTCTCATTTGGACTGCGTTGCTAAAGGTTCGGGGCAAGGTTGGCGAATCTCGAAGAAGAGCGCCTACCGATCATATCACAGGCCGCACTGGTGAAGGGTGAAGTGTACCCCATGGTTATCCGCCCCTGGCGAATCGGGCATTTTGCGCAACCCTAGGTTAGACCAATGTTCCAATTCCAAAGCCCCTGCCGGGCCTTCAACTCAACCCCCTTGGGAACCGGCTCTTCCAGGTGGACCAGCCACCGGTAGCCGGCCTTCTCCAGCAAGCGCCGCTGACGGCTGAGATCAAGCCGCCAGTTGGGGAACACCCAAATGGTATCGTCATAGCGACTGGCCCAGGCCTGCTCGCCCCGGGGGCTGGTAAAGGGCTGCCGTAGACGAACCTCTTCCGAAATCACCCTTGACAGACCAAGCGGCCACATTCCGGTTAGCACCATCCCCAGGGGCAGCGGGCTGACCCGCGGCAGTTCCAGGAAAGCCTCCTTTCCCAGTTCCGGACTGACAAAGGCGCCCGCAAACCCTGCCTCTTTCAGAAGTTGCAGGGCCAGGGGATTGGCCAGGTTGCAGAACGGGCCCGCCCAGAGATCCAGCTTTGGGGCTTCCCTGAACAACCCGGCCTGCCAGGGGGCGTTGAGGACCAAATGCCGGGCGCCGGCCTTGACCAGTTTGGCCACCAGGTCGGCGGTGTCCGCTTCCGAGGCCGGCCAGATCACCGGGGACAGCCACCACCAGACCGAAGACGTCATTTTGGCCGGCGTTTTCCGGATATTCGGGCGGGAAACCCACAGGCCTTTCGTCGACCGGAGCGATGACTTGGCCGCCGAACGGGCGACCAGAAGATCGCGGGCCGGCTTGGGTTTAGGTTGCCCCGCTGCCGGCAACCGCAGCGCGACCTTCCCTGGACTTGGACGCGGCTCCGGAATCCTTCGCCGATCGGCTTCCAGGGCGGCCAGAAGGCCTGATAACTGGGGCTCCCGGCGATCGGTGAGAAAGACCGGGATCTGGCGGCCGGCGGCGTGCTTTCGGCCGGGTTTGAACGACAGTCGTGCGTTGCGCGCGACCGCCCGGCGCACCCGCACGATGGTGTGCCCGGCATCGTCTGCATAACCCACCCGCAAAACGTCGCCGGCCTGCAGCGGCTGCCGCGGAACGATATAGGGATGCTGCGCCGGCCCCTTGACCACCCCCACCCGCAGGCCGGATCCGGTGAGTGTGCCTTTCTGGAGCGGGCTTTGGGGCCGCTGGGGCAGAAAGCGGTAATGGGTGGCCGGCCGCCCCAGGGACTTGTCCAGCAAAGCCAGGGCCTCGCGTTTTCGGTCGGGGTTGTGCCCTTCGTCCCGCAACAGGCGGTAGGCCGAAACGGTATGGTAGACGTAGTGGGGGCCTTTTTTGCGCCCCTCGATCTTCCAGGTGCGCACCTGCGGCACGCTGCGCAGGACCTTGACCAGGACATCGTGGCTGAGATCCATGCAGGAAAAGTGACGGCCCGACCTGCCGCGCTGCTGATACTGGCGCCGGCAGGGCTGAACACAGCGGCCCCGCAGCCCGCTTTTGCCGCCCAGAAAGCTGCTCCAGTAGCAGCGCCCCGAGACGCTGTAACACAGCGCCCCGTGAACGAAGACTTCCAGCCCCAGGCCTTCGGGGCAGGCCGCCGCCAGAGCCCGAATCTCATCGATGTCCAATTCCCGCGGGACAACCACCTGGTCGACTTTGAGGTGCCGCCGGATCCAGTCCAGGGCCCCTATGAATCCGGCATTGGCCAGGGTGGACAGATGGATCTCGCCGGTAAACCCCGTCTGCCGCGCCAGGGCGATCATGGCCAGATCCTGGACGATCAGGGCATCCGGTCGGACCACCCGCACCAGATCCCGCATCAGCCCGGCGGCCGGCTTTAAATCACCTGTTGTGAGCATCGTATTGAATGCCGTATGGACGCGCGTCCCCTGGCGATGCGCCAGTCTGGTTAGGACCGCCAATTCCGCAATGCTGAAATTCTTGGCCTCGGCACGGGCGGAATAATGTTTCAGGCCGCAATAGACCGCATCGGCCCCCGCCGCCAGGGCGGCCAGAAATGAGGCCCGGTTGCCGGCCGGCGCCAGAATCATGGGCGCGGTGGGCATATCTGGGGTATGAGGCACGGCGGACATGGCCTGGGATGGGTCCTTTTTAGCGTTGATGGCGTGATCGCGGTAAACGTCCCCCGTCGGAATTCGACGTTACGGCGCGCGGCTCAGCTGTCCCCATAGGAGAGATCAGGGCAAAGGTCAAGACACGAACATCCCTTGGAACCGGCAGACCCGATGGTTTTGGGCGTTCCCCAAGATGATCTGAAAGATGGACAGGGCCTTCGGCTGTGTTATATTCCGCTGACGGATTAAGGGGCCATTGCGCAATAAACCACATGCGTCGACGACATGGAAAGGAAAGGCGAATGAAAATTGCAGTCAGTGGTAAAGGCGGTGTCGGTAAAACAACGTTTGCCTCACTGCTTATACGGTCTTTCAACGAACAGGGTAAACACGTGCTGGCCATCGATGCCGATCCGGATGCCAACCTGGCCGCCGCCCTGGGTATCGAAGGCGCGGATCAGATCACACCCATCTCCGAGATGAAGGATCTGGTCCATGAACGCACGGAATCCCAACCAGGTGCCATCGGCGGGTACTTCAAGTTAAACCCCAAGGTCGATGATCTCCCGGAAGCCCTTTCGGCCCGGTTGGAGAATATCAAATTGATGCGCCTGGGGGGGGTCAAAAAAGGCGGCGCGGGCTGCATCTGTCCAGAAAGCACCCTGCTTAGGGCCTTGATCACCCACGTGGTCCTCTCCCGCGACGAAGTCGTGGTCATGGACATGGAAGCCGGTATCGAACATCTGGGGCGCGCCACCGCCCAGGCGGTCGACAAATTGATCGTCGTGGTCGAGCCTGGCCGCCGCAGCATCGACACCGCCCGCAACATCCAGCGTTTGGCATCCGAGATCCGCCTGAGCACCGTCGCCCTGGTCGGCAACAAGGTGCGCGGCGACACCGACCGGGCCTTTTTCCAAAAACACCTTTCCGATTTCGATATTCTCGGGTTTCTGCCCTATGACGACCGCCTGATCGAGGCCGACCTGAGCGGCCAGTCGCCCTTTGAAACCGCCTCGCCGGCCGTCGCCGAAGTCAAATCCATCATCGAAAGACTCTAATGCGCAGAGGCTATTATCCTCGGCGCCGGGGACCGGACTCCCGCCGCAGAAAGGAACCCCGAATCGCCATCCAGGCGGGAGCCGACCGGCGCCTGAAAACCGTGTTCGGCCAAATCGGTATCCCGGAGCAGGCCGCCTTCAAACCGGACGCTTTTCAACGTGAAGCCGTTGCGGCCGTCAAAGCTACCGACTGTCTGGTGACGGCCCCCACCGGGGCGGGTAAAACCTGGATTGCCGAGCAGGCCATCCGGCAGGTCTTTGAAAAAGGCGGCCGGGCCTGGTATGCCTGCCCGCTGAAAGCGTTGAGCAATGCCAAGTTTACCGAATTCAGCGAACGGTTTGGGGCGGATCATGTGGGCATCTTGACCGGTGACCGCCGGGAGCGAGCGGAAGCCCCCATCATTATCGGCACCACCGAAATTTTGCGCAACCAGCTTTATGATGCGATGCACACCGGTGTCGAACTGAACACGGATTTCGTGGTTCTGGATGAAGCCCATTTCCTGGGCGATGACGACCGGGGCGTGGTCTGGGAAGAGATCATGATCTATCTGCCGCCCCGCATTCCCCTGCTGCTGCTCTCGGCGACCATCGGCAACGCCCAGGAGATCGCCGAATGGCTGGCGGCCATTCGGCGCAAGCCCTGTCACCTGGTCCGCGAAACCCGCCGCCCGGTACCACTTTATCCCCTCTATTTTGCCCCCTCCGGCACGTTGATGCCTCTTTTGCAGACCACCCCCAAAGGCAAAAGCCGCCTTTACCAAAAGGTCGATACGCTGGTCAAACAGAAGAAGAAGCCCTCCATCGGCCCCGCTTGGGGTTTACCCCCGTTTGGCGATATGCTGGAAGTGCTTCGAACCTATGACCTGCTTCCGGCCATTTTCTTTCTCAAATCCCGCGCCGATTGCAGCAACGCCCTGAAACGCTGCCTGAGCAACCGCATTCGGGACGATGAACGGCGGGAAACCCTGGCCCGGCGGATAACCGCGCTGCTTGCCGCCAGTCCGCGTCTCCAGCAGCACAAACAGCTCTGGCATCTGAAGCACCTGGGGGTCGGGGCCCACCACAGCGGCCAACTGCCGGCCTGGAAACTCCTGTTGGAAACCCTCATGAGCGAGGGGCTTCTGGATGCCGTATTTGCGACATCCACCGTCGCCGCAGGGGTCAATTTCCCGGCGCGCACGATTCTCTTTCTCAATTCGGACCGCTTTAACGGCCAGGTATTTGCGCCCTTGACGCCCACCGAGTTCCACCAAATGACCGGACGGGCAGGCCGCCGCGGCAAGGACAAGATCGGTTTTGCGATTGCCGTACCGAGCCGATTCATGGATGCCCGCCTGGCCGCGCGCCTGGTCAGCGCTCCGGCCTCCAATGTCACCAGCCAGATACGGATCAACTTTTCCATGGTGCTGAATCTTCTGCTGTCTCATCAGCCCGATCAAGTCGAAGATCTTCTGAAGCGCAGTTTTGCCACCTTTCAGCTGATGCGCTCCTTCGGCCCTAAAACCCCCCAGCATATCCTGGAGCGCAGCTATCGTTATCTGTGGGACGACTTTCGGCATCACCTGGACTTCCTTCAGGAACACGGCTACGTCGATCCCGGCGGGCGCCTGACCGAAGACGGTATCTGGGCCTCTCAGCTGCGGGTGGATCAACCCCTGCTGATTGGGGAAGGCTTTCGCCGCAAGGCCTTTCCGGAAAAGAATCCGGCCATCCTGGCCGGCATCGTGGCCGCCTTCGTCAACGAAAAAGAATGCGACGATCGGCTCGCCCAAAAGTATCTACCCCGCGCCCTAAGCACCGCCTACCGACGCGTTCGCAAAGCCCTTGCCCCTTTCGCCCGCCAGATGCATGCCGAGCGGTTTCCCTACCGTCCGCTGTACCTGCGCCCGGCAGCGGTCCTTTACCATTGGGTCCGCGGCATGGATTGGGAAAATGTGGTGGCAATCTCTGACCTGGAGGAGGGCAACCTGGCCATGCTGATCCTGCGAACCGCTGATAACCTGCGGCACATTCGCGGATTGTGGCATGTTTTTCCCGATGCTGCGCAATCCGCGGCCACGGCCCTAGAAGCGATGATGCGCGACCCGGTGATTACCGAACTGTGATGCACCCTGCGGTCATCGTTATCCCTCGCACGTGGTCGATCGATCACCGTTTACTCCGCCGCGAAAATGGCTATTATGACCTTTCGAATAAAGGTTCGATGCTTAAAACCTGATAAAACCTCGTGAAGGGAGAGCACATGCGCACCGACGATATTGCCAATGCGTTCCGGGCCAT
>JASFFM010000304.1:0-5626 GCA_050124295.1 Desulfobacterales bacterium
CCAACACCTGCAGGACGTCGCCCCCCAGATGTTCGGCCAAGGCCTGAAAATCGATCCGGCCGGATCCCGGGGGCAGATGATCCTCCAGTCCGTGCGCATCGTGGAGGTGGATACCGAGAAGGCGCGTGGACAGGCTTGTCAGCAATTCACCTGACCGTATCAATCCCAGCTGCTCATTGACAAATCCGTGTCCGGTATCGTGCCAGTAACCTAACGGGGCGCCGTCGAATTCCCGTAGCAGGGGGAGGAAGTCTTCCGGACCGGGCAATTCGTGATAGTGATAGCGGGTTTCCAAGCCCAGGCGGACATGGCGCCGATCGGCGGCGAGAAGTAATTTCTCCAGGCTGAAGCGCAAGGCATCCAGATGGGCCGGCTTGCGCCGGTCCCGGGCGTCGATTTTCTGCGCCAGCCATTGCCCGGTGGCTTTCGTGAGGGTGGCATCCTGCCGAAATCGCGCGTAGAGCTCATCGGTTTCGGCCGCCATCGCTACGCGGCCGCAATGCAGGACCACCGCCTCGGCCTCCAGGTCATGGGCGTGATCGATGGTTTGCAGGGTACGCTTGACGGCCTCCAAACGCTCCTCGCGCCGGATGTCGGACAGGGAGAAAAGATCGCCACCACCGCCGGTCGAAAGGAGGTCCACGGGCAACGGAAAGAAGTTATGCACGCTGGTAACGCGGATTCCAGACCTGCGCAGGGCGGGCTGAATCCTGCGGTAGACCGGTGTAGGGAGGCGGTAATCCAGCTCCACACCGGAAACGGGTAGATTCCCCAGGACCGCCAACAGGTCCCCGCCGTCGGCTTCTTTACGGATCGGGTAAAAAGAGGTTGAGATCGCTGTCATGCGGCCTGGCTTCCGTGGAAGGCGGGTGAATGGGTTCTCGTCTGAGCCCACCTTGCGTGCGGTGGGAACGGAACCCCTGGTTTCGTCGGCACGCTTCTTGGCAAGACGATGCTTTCTATTCCCGCTGTGGATACCCCGCCGCCAGGGGATGGGTACCCATCGCGCCCCCACAAGGACAACACCGCGTTAGTGGGCGGCGCCTGATTGTTCTCCACAAAGCCCGTGTTGCCCTGGTCTTTGGGGGGACGCTCGGGCGGGAATCCCATTTCGGCGTTATCGGCGGGGCCTCATCTAAACAAGGTCAGGGTGCGACAGCGGGCGCCCACTGACGACCGCTTGAGGCCGGCGGCCGGATAGGACCAAGCGCGCCCCGTCCGGTCAGCCCGCGGCCTGCACTTTTTTTTGATAGAGCGGAGAAATGTCCCGCAGGGTCTGGACCACGTTCTGCAAAGAAGCCAGGAAATGATCGATGTCGTCTTCCGTATTGTCCATTCCCAGGGTGATCACCAGTGTCCCCTGAGCATCCGCATGGGACAGGCCGATGGACAACAGCACGTGGGAGGCCCGCAGGGAGCCCGTCGCACAGGCGGAACGGGTGGCCACGGCAATACCGTCATCATCCAGCATGAGCATGACACTTTCGCCTTCGATATGTTGCACCGATACCGATAGAAGATTGGGCAGGCTGTGATCCGATGGTGTATTGATGATGAATTCGTCGATCGTGCGGGGCAGATCGGTCAGCAATTTGTTTTTCAGCTTGTTAAGATGCGCCAGGCGTTCGCTCATATCCCGCCGGGCCAGCTCGGCGGCCACGCCCATGCCGATGATGCCGATCAGGTTTTCCGCCCCGGCCCGCTTGTTGTTTTCCTGGATGCCGCCTTCCAGGAGGGGCCAAATCAGGGTGCCGCGCCGGATATAAAGCCCCCCGACCCCGGTGGGCCCGTAGAAGGTATTGGACCCGAAGCTCATCAGATCGATGCCCAGTTCCTGCACGTCCATGGGGACGACGCCCACCGAGTCCACAGCGTCCGTGTGCAAAATGATCTTGCGCGCCCGGGTGATCTTAGCGATGTCGGCAATGGGTTGGATCGTGCCGGTTTCATTGTTGCTATGCATAATAGAAACCAGAATGGTCTGGTCGGTAATGGCATCGGCCACGGCTTGGGGATCCACCCGACCCTGAGCATCCACATCCAGGGAGGTGACCTTGAAGCCTTGTCCTTTGAGCCTTTTGAGGCTGCGGATAACGGCGTTGTGCTCCACATTGGAGGTGATGATATGGTTGCCCTTTTTGGCATTGGCCAGGGTCGCGCCCTTGATGGCATGGTTGACCGACTCGGTGCCGCCGGAGGTAAAAACGACTTCTTTGGGTGTGGCACAATTGATTAGAGCGGCCACCGCGGTCCGGGCCTGGTCGATTTTTGCAGCGGCGAGTTCGCCGGCGCTGTGCTGACTGGAAGGATTGTGATAATCAGCCCTGATCGCATCGATCATGGCCGTTTTGACTTCCGGCAGCAGCGGGTTGGACGATATATGGTCAAAATTGATGATTCCCATGAGTAGACCCTCTGTTGCATTGGTGTGTTTTAGTGTTCTTCTTCCAGACTGGACTGACAGGCTTCGCAGAACGTGATATCTTCCTGAATTTCCACGTCGCAGTACGGGCAGTAGCACTTGCCCCCTTCCTTGTGCTGATGAATTTCCTTGTGGCTTGTCTCCGGACGGGTGATACCGGCAAGGCCATCTTCATAGTTTTTAATGGCCATCTGAAGCGCGTCGGCGCCGAGGTTAGAACAGTGCAATTTATTTTTAGGCAGGCCCTCCAGCGCCTCGGCCACATCTTTGTTGGTGATGGTTTTTGCTTCGGCAACCGTTTTGCCCTTGGCGATTTCCGTGAGCATGCTGGATACGGCGATGGCGGAGCCGCACCCGAAGGTTTGGAATTTGATATCCTCGATTCGCTCGTCTTCAATTTTAAGATAGATCGTCATGATGTCCCCGCACAGCGGATTGCCGACTTCACCGACACCGTTGGCATCTTCCATTACCCCGACATTTCGTGGATTGCGAAAGTGGTCCATCACTGTTTTGCTGTACATCATGCGCTTACCCTCCAGGTTATGGGTCATTTGAAAATCTTTAGAGTAGGATATTAATCACGATTTTAGAATTTGTAAGGTTGGCCAGGGGGCTTGCCGATCCGATGCGCGCCAACACGGAAGATGGGGACTGGACATCAACAAGGACGCCTTTTTGGCAGGCCCTGCGCGAGGTGCTTGATCAATAGGATGGATTTCGATAAACGTTCACGTGAAGCGGTTTTGAATTCAGCAGACCGATGCATCCCGCCAAGTATCGTCTGCTGGGCAATTGCCACCGTTCGGCGAGTCGCCGGCCAGCGGACCCAGGTATGGATTCAGAGGGAGAGGTCATGCCCGAAAGGGTTGAAACTTTGCAGGCGCAATTACAGCGCTGCCAGGACGCGCTGAAGGACGAAACCTCACGGCGGCAGACCGCCGAGGCCACGCTGCAAAAAGCCCGCGAAAGGTTCAAGCGCGCGCTTCTGGACCTGCCCGTGATCATCTATGCGACGGATGCCGACGGTAGCCTGATTTTTTACAATCGCGAGTTCGAGCGCGTTTCGGGGTATTCCGCCGGGGCCATACAGGATCGCTCCGAATTGCTCGAATTGCTCCTGCGCGAAGACGAGGGGCCCTGTATCGTCAATGACGCCACCTGCCGCAAATGGAAAATCGCGGCCAAAGACGGGCAGGAAAAAGTCGTGGTCTGGTCGGAAGAATCGACCCGGGTCCCGCTGGCCGGATGGCGTAGCTGGAAGATCGGGCTGGATATCACCGAACTCGAGACGGTTCGCCAAAAAATGAAAATTCTGCAAGGCTTGCTGCCGATTTGCGCCCGTTGCAAGAAGATTCGCAACGAAAAAGGGATCTGGACCCAGCTTGAGGCTTATATTTCCGACAAATCCGAAGCCGACTTCACCCACGGCATCTGCCCCGATTGCATGAGTAGGCTTTACCCGGAGGTCGATCCGGGGAAATAACCGTCGCCGCGGGTGCGCTTTATCGGAAGCGCCTTGACCGCCTCGGGCCTTTTGGTTAATTTTCAATTTCATTAACTTTTAGAGCAGAGCATGCCTGCATGGCTGCCATACGGGAGAAGCCGTCCGTGAGCGTTGGCATCAAAGTCTATCAGACCAAGGACTTCATCCGCAAAACCGCCCAGGGAACCATCGACCTGGAGCGTTCCCTGGCTGTCGTTCATGAACTGGCGCGGGCCGCAAACTACTTCAAAGGCCATAGCATCCTGATGGACCTGCGGGATACGGAGGTCAAATCAAATCGGAATGAGGCCATGCACGTGGCTGCGGAATTCGCCCATCATTTCAAATCCTTTCAGAATAAGATCGCCGTCATCATTCCCGACACGGCCGAGCGTATGGCCAAAGCCGAATTCATGCGGACCTGTATGCACCTGCAAGGATTTCAGTGGGAATTTTTCATGGCCTATGAAGATGCCATTGACTGGCTTTCGGAGATCAAAGAACTTTAGCAACTTAAGATATGCATTAACCAACCCGCGAGCGCCAAGATCCTATGAGCTGTAGCCTGACGTTATATAAGCCCTCCGATTTCATTCGCAAAACCGCCAACGGCAAATTGGATCTCGCGCGGTCGATGCAAGCGGTGCACGATTTGGCAGTGAGCGCCGGATTTCACCAGGACTGTGACATCCTCATCGATGTGCGCGAAACCGAAAGTGTCACCACCCATCTCGAACAGATGAAACTGGCCCTGGAATTCGGCAATTATCGCCATCTCTTCCACAACAAAATTGCCCTTCTGATCCCGCCCACCTCCGAGCGTATCGAAAAAGCCAACCTGATGAAGCGCTGTATGGAGGCCGATGGTTTTGAAATTAAGGTCTTCCTATCCTTCGAGCACGCCATCGAATGGTTCTCGGAAGTTACACCCCTCGACGACCCCGATTAGCGGTTGACCGTCAGGGGCTTGCTTTTTGCTGGTCAGCCATTGCCGCGATGTTCGGTCGGTGGGCGACCGCGGAAACGGGGTCATCATTGGTACCGGGTTTCGAGCGTCAAAGGTAACACCGGTCGTTTGACCCTGGGTGCCAAGCCTGCCCTTCATTTTGTTATGAGCCATCCTGACATTGGACCGCCTCTATTCGCCTGGTTGATTTAAGGCGTCCCGTGCTTATGCTGATTATATCAACGTTTTTGCAGGCTTAAATCCTTGAATATCCAAAGGCGCAAGTTGAGAGGGTTGGGCCCATGACCACCAGGGAGATCGCTATGGGATGGTCACTTCTAAAACACACCATCGATCCGGTGTGTGGCAAGCGCATCAAGCCGCATAAATCAGATATCGCGGCCATTCATGAAGGCCGATCGTTTTTTTTCTGCAGCTACCATTGCTGGGCGTCTTTTCAAGCGACGCCGACACAATTCTTGGATACTTCCGCCCCGACACCCAAAGGATGGTGGGGCCGCTACCTGCAGCGCGTAGGGAAAGCAACCCAGGATAAGCCGCCCTGCTGCCACTGAAGCCTTCGAAAAAACAATGTCAGCCGAGGAAGACGGGTGGGTATGCTAAACCGACGTGAATTTCTTTACTTGACCGGCGTCGGTGCGGCCGGCCTGCTAAGCGGCCAAAGCGTCGGCCTGCCGCCATTGGTTCGTGCCGCAGGTGCATCGGATTACCAACCCGATATCGAGTTGGCGCTCAAGGCCACCGTCACCGA
>JASFFM010000305.1:0-5603 GCA_050124295.1 Desulfobacterales bacterium
CGGCCCAAAAAATAATTCGCGAAACCCATCCCGAAATCTGTTTTTGGGCCCTGGCCGGAGGGGTCCCCATGCGCTATTCGAAGAAGGACGCCCGCGGGCGGGCCGATCGACTGGCGCTTTTGCAGCGCGTCTACCCCGCGTCGGGAACGATATTCGCGGCGGCCCTGGCGCGTTTTACGCGAAGACAGGTTGCCCAGGATGATATTCTGGACGCCCTGGTCAATGCCGTGACGGCCCTCCATCTGGGACAATGCGGCGCGACGCTGCCAGAAGATCCGCCCCTGGATCGGCGCGGGCTGCCCATGGAAATGGTATTTGCACGCCCCGCGGTCGGAAGCAAAACGGCGCTAACGGCTGATGGTGTTTGAAGAGACGCAAGCAGTCGCCAACGGTTGGCGAATGATCATGACCAAAGGGGCGAATATCCAGCCGGAATGGATCGCCATCAAACCCAAGGGAGACAAGCCAATGACCAGTCACGAAGTCGATTACGAAATCATCGGCGACGACATCCAGATAGTGGAAGTGGCGCTTGATCCGGGCGAGACGGTCATCGCCGAGGCTGGCGCCATGAATTACATGGAAGACGGCATCAGCTTCGAAGCCAAAATGGGTGACGGCTCCCAGGCCAGCAGTGGCCTTTTCGGCAAGCTCATGAGCGCCGGCAAGCGGGCCCTGACCGGGGAGTCCATTTTTATGACCCATTTTACCAATACCGGCGGGGGGAAAAAACGGGTTTCTTTTGCCGCGCCCTACCCGGGGAAGATTGTACCCATCGACCTTGCCAAGGTGGGGGGTGAAATCCTCTGCCAGAAAGATGCTTTCCTTTGTGCGGCCCTGGGCACCGAGGTCAGCATTGCCTTTAACCGACGACTGGGGGCCGGTTTCTTCGGCGGTGAAGGGTTCATACTTCAGCGCCTGCGGGGCGACGGGATGGTTTTTGTGCATGTTGGCGGCACCGTTGTCAAAAAGACCCTTCGAAGCGATGTGTTGCGTGTCGACACGGGATGTTTGGTGGCCTTCACCCCAGGCGTCGACTATGACATTGAACGGGCCGGCAATCTCAAGTCCATGTTTTTCGGCGGGGAAGGGCTTTTTCTGGCCACCCTAAACGGTACCGGCGTCGTGCTGTTGCAGAGCCTGCCTTTTTCACGTATGGCCGACCGGATTCTGCAACAGGCCCCCTCGGCGGGCGGCGGCCGCAAGGGCGAGGCTTAGTCCGAACATTGCACCAAAATATGGATGTCCACGGGTTCCGTGTCTGAGCGCAAGGTTGCCGCCAATGGGTCCGGCAACCTTTGGTGACCGGGCGAATGTCAGAACGCAGCGCATACCATTTTCACCCTGCGGGCAAGCCCGCGGCATCCCTTGCCGGTGTTTTCGGGCGCTTGCGGTCGCATGTGTACAACGGCGCTCCGGAAGGCCTTGCTCGGGAAGCCTCAAACCTGTGACCTATCCGGGATAGCGGCCAGGGACGATCGGTGGCGGGGAGGGCGTCGCGACCGTGCAATGGGCGCCTTGCTTTGTTGCCTGGATGCAATGCAGAGATCGCTCACCGCTCCCAGCGATGTCGCGGCTAAAGTCACCGTCATGGGTTGCCGATAATCTCATCGGAGATGGTGCCTTGCACGCCACCATTTTTCCGTTGCGGTTACCCAGCATCTGGCATCAAAGGCGGTTGTGGTGAAACTCAGGCTGATCGTCCTATCCCTGGCACTCCTGTCACTGATCATCGTGGTAATGGGATCGCTGTTCTACTATGCCATCCTCAAAGAGACCGTCCTGGCCGAGGCCAACCGCCGTACCGCCTCGGATGCAGCGGCCATTGGCCGCATGTTCACCGCCTACCTGAGTGAGAATACCAAATCGGTCAAGGTCCTGGCCGGGATGGAGATCACCAAAAGGGCGCTTCACGAATCCAGTGCCGCGGCGCTGACCGCCGCCAACCACATGCTGGATCATTTCCAGCAGTCCATGGGCACTGACGTGTGCTACCTGATGAATACCAGGGGTCTGACCGTGGCTTCTTCCAATCGGGATCAGCCGCGCAGCTTTGTTGGCAAAAACTTCGCCTTTCGCCCCTATTTTCAACATGCCCTGCGTGGGGAAGCCTGGGTTTATATGGCCCTGGGGGCCACATCGCTCAAGCGGGGCGTCTATTATAGCCACCCCGTCTATCACGCCGCCGATCAGGTGCCCGTGGGGGTCGTCGTGATCAAGGCCGGCCTCGATCAGATTGAAGAACGCGCTTCAGCCATCAGTACGCGCCACGACGGGGCCTGGGCCCTGGTGAATTCCGACGGGGTGATTTTTGCCTCCAATCGCAAGGAATGGCGCTTCCACTTTCTGGGTTACGCCGACGATCAACGCCGCGCCGATATTGCGCGCAGCCGACAGTTCGGGCGTGAACCCCTGGCAGAATTAGGGTTTATGGAAAACGGCCCGCATCAGATGCGGGGTCCCGATGGGGTGGAATATCTGGCCCATGGCCAAGATCTTGATGGTATGGGGGGCTGGCAAGTCCTTTTCCTCAATAAAACCCATCGCGCTCTGGCCGTGCTCAGGGATCCGATCGTCCAATACCGCAAACCCATCATCATGGTGACCGGGTTCATTTTTTCCGTCGTGATCCTGATCCTCTCCTCCATGGCCATGTCCGATATCCGTGAACGCAAGCGGAAAAGGGACGTCCTGGCCATGCAGAATGCCTACCTTTCGGCCCTGCACGAGACCACCCTGGGGTTGATCGGACGCCTCGAGTTCCATGAATTGATCGGCGCGGTCCTGAGCCGTGCCGGAAATCTCACCGGTACCCAGAACGGTTTTCTTTATCTGTATCATCCGGAAGCGGGGGAGCTGGAACTGATGGTCGGCCTGGGCGTTTACAAAGATGAGGTCGGAAGGCGGATCAAACCCGGCCAGGGGTTGTCGGGTAAAATATTTGAAACCGGTGAAACGATGGTCCTGGCGGACTACGCCGTCTGGCCGGATCGTCTCAAAGAGCCTAAATACGCCGACCTTCACGCGGTGGTGGGGATGCCCCTGAAGCGGGGAGCATCGATTGCCGGTGTCATGGGGCTGGGTCATTTTGAACCCGGAAAATCCTTCGGATCGAGCGAAGTGGAAATTATCGAACGGTTTTGCCAACTGGCGGTGGTTGCCTTGGACAATGCCCAGCTGTACTCCCGACTTCAGGAAGAACTCAAAGAGCGTGGCCTGGCCGAGAGGGCCCTCAAGGCAGCCAATCGCGCGCTCGAACGACTGGCTGGATTGGACGGGTTGACCCAAATCGCCAACCGGCGACGTTTCGATGAGGTGTTGCAGAACGAATGGCGGCGCCTGGGCCGATCCCAAGCCCCCCTCGCCCTGATCCTGGGAGATGTGGATTTTTTCAAACGATACAACGATACCTATGGTCACCAGGCCGGGGACAAATGCCTGCAGTCCATCGCCCAGACCATGTCGGCCAATGCTTACCGCCCGGCCGATTTAACCGCCCGCTATGGCGGCGAAGAGTTTGCCGTGCTGCTTCCCGAAACCGATGCGCTGGGGGCGAATTTCGTGGCCCAAAGGATTCAGGCGGCTGTTCATAACCTTAGGATACCCCATGCATCTTCTGAAACGGCGCCCCACGTGACCGTCAGCATGGGGGTCAGCTGCCTTGCGGCCTGTGCCGACGCGGATCCAACGCTGTTGATTCAACTTGCCGACGAAGCTTTATACGATGCCAAGAATAAGGGCCGTGATCGAATTGTGCTGCGGACGCGCGAGGCCCCATCTCCCCTCCAAGCGCCCATCGCATTACCCCAATGATCGCTGAGACCAGAATGAGAGCGTCGTCAAATGTCGCAGGCTCGATTTTATCGATCGTCCCCCGGGGTTCCAGTTTGCCGGCCAATCTTTAACCGGATCGCATGACCCGGTCCCATCCGCCAGCCCCCGAGAGGCGATCGATAACGCTCATTCCGACTGACGAGCGCCGTCTTGAGGCCGCGAATCGAATCCCACTTGAACGGCGCCCGGTTGATCCCCACCGCTAGGCCGCGGGCGATGTTTTGGGTTGGTAGCTCAGTACCAGTGGATGATGCCGCAGGCGCTCCCATTCCAATTTCAGCCAGGGCGTAAAGCGCTCGGGGGCTTCAGCCAGCTCGGCATCCAATTCCGCCAGGGTGACATAGCGCCAGGCATCGACTTCACGGGGATCGGCCGCGATGGTTTGGTCGCTTCGACCGATAAAGACCGAACAGAGCTCGTTTTCAGATCCCGACGCATCGTAGCGCGCCTGATAGGCGAATTTGAAAAGATAGGTCAGCGGCACCGCTATGCCGAGCTCCTCGGTCAAGCGCCGATGGGCCGCCGCGACGGTGGATTCACCGGCCCGAGGGTGACTGCAACAACTGTTGGACCAGAAAAGGGGCCAGAGGGTTTTTTCGCCGCTGCGCTTCTGGAGCAGGACCCGTCCCCGGCGGTCGAAAATAAAGATGGAGAAGGCGCGGTGGCGGAGTCCTTCGCCCGCGTGGCATTGCTCGCGGGTACAGTAGCCGGTAACACGGTCCCTATCGTCCACCTGGACCAAACGTTGATGGTTTTCATCGGGTGCCCCTTTGGGTGAACGAGATTTAGCAGGCAACGTCTGGGCATTGATGGTTAAGTTCAGGGCTTGCCAGCCCTGAGCCCTCAGGGCCTCGGCAACGGAGGCGGGGTCGTCCGGACACAGCGCGAGCATGGCGCCACCCCCGCCGCCCCCGGTGAGTTTGGCGCCCCGTGCACCGTGATCGCGCGCCGTCCTGATCATGGCCTGTAACTCGGGCGTGGAGACCTTCAAGGCTTCCAGCAAGCGCTGGTTGGCATTCATTAAATGTCCCAAATGATCAAGATCATTGTGCCGAATGGCTTCCAGTGCTTCACCGACCTGACCATCAATCTTCCGGAACAGCGCGTCGTAGCGCGCCTTGTCTTGGCGCCAAGCCTTGCGCACGCGCGCTACCATGGGTGCGGTCAGGCTCGTTGTACGGCTGATGCCCACCACCAGCGGTAGTTTGCCGGGCATTTCAATGGGCGTTATTGGCGTGGCTTGGCCGGCCTGGAAGAGCAATGGGGTGCTATAACAGGCCACACTGTTGTCGATACCGGAGCTTTGGCCGTGAATGATCCTTTCAGCCTCATGGGCGATGCGGTTGACCACGGCATTGTCCAGGTCCAGGCGGTAATAAGCCGACAGTCCTCGAATGATGGCCACTGCGGCAGCGGCCGATGAGCCCAACCCCATGGCCCGGGGCACTTGGGGAAAGAGTTCGATGCGGATACCGGGCCGTGTGATGCCCAGATGGAGCAGAATCGTGTCGATGGCCCGCAAGATGGAGTCGTGGTGCAGGGTGGACGGCTCCCAGGCAGAATCAATCCCCCAGGAGGGGACCACCAGGCGGACACCAGGCTTGCTCTGGACCACGCGGGCCTCAACAGCCAACTTCAATGGTGCGGCCAGGGCGCGACTGCCATAGAGAACAGCATGCTCTCCAAGCAAAATAATTTTTCCGGCCGCAGAAGCCATGGCCAGGCGGTTGCTTTTGGCGGGCTTAGGCGCTGGTGGTCCATCCGACGCG
>JASFFM010000306.1:0-5597 GCA_050124295.1 Desulfobacterales bacterium
TCGATGGGCGCGCCCCACCGGCCGGAACCAACCTATACGTCCGTAAAGTCCCATGGCCACCACATCCAGGGCATTGACCGGAAAATCCCAGTCCACGCTCTCCCGCTGGGGTACGTAGCCCACAAGCCGGCGCTGCTTTTCGTAGGCCCGCCCGTAAATAGTCACCCGACCCGAGGCACGGGGAATCAACCCCAGGATAGCCTTGATAAGGGTGCTTTTGCCTGCCCCGTTGGGTCCCACCACGGCAATCAGCAGGCCTTCGGGCATGGTCAGATCCACATCCCAGAGGACCGGTTTGCGGTGATAGGCTACGGTCAGGTCCTGGACCGCCAAAGGCAATTCTCGGCGCTGGTCTTCCGTGATCGTATGGACACTGGCCGATGCAGATCGGTGTCTGGCTTGTGCGCTCATGAGGCGCCTCCTGATGGGCTAATTTTGCCGATCGACGGATTTACTCGCCCTGCCGCAGGCGTCCCTGCATGCCAGCAGGGGGGGCATCACCGCCCAGCGCCCGGGCGATGGTCGTCACGTTATGGTCGATCATGCCGATATAACTGCCTTCGTAGGTGCCAGAAGGTCCCATGGCATCCGAAAAGAGCTCACCGCCGATTTTGACCGTGTGACCCCGGCTGCGGGCGCCTTCGATCAAGGCCTTGACATTTTTATCGGAAACGCTGGACTCCACGAAGACCGCCGGTATACGCCGGCGCACCAGCTCATCCACGATCCGGTTGATGTCTTTCAAACCAGCTTCCGATTCGGTGGAAAGACCCTGAATCCCCATCACCTCGATATGGTAGGCCCTGCCCAGGTAGCCGAAGGCATCGTGGGCGGTCACCAGGACACGCTGTTTTTCGGGGATCGAGGCCATCACCTGGCGGGCGTAGTCGTCCAGCGCTTGCAATTGTTTCAGGTAGGCGGCGGCATTCTGGCGATAAAAGGCCCCGTTGGCCGGATCGAAGGCATCCAGCGCGCCGGCGACAGCCTCCACGGCCTTCATCCAGCCGCCCACATCCATCCACACGTGGGGGTCACTGTGACCCGTAGCGGTATCGTGAATAAGAAAATCGCCCTGGAGAAGCTCCGTCACGGCATAGACCGGCCGCTTGCGGGAAATCTTCGCCAGCACATCGGACATCTGGCCTTCCAACAGCAGGCCGGCATAGAAGATGATATCCGAGCGCAGGAGCGTGGCCACGTCGCTGCGGGTAGGATTATAGATATGGGGATCGACGCCGGCCCCGATCACGAAATCGACCTCGCCCTTTTCCCCGGCCACGGCTTTGGCAATGTCGCCCACCATCCCCACCGTCGCCCCGATGCGGTAGGGATAATCACCATCGTAAGCCCCATGCGAAGGGGTGCTCCACAGCATCAGGGCGACGAGAATGAAAACCGATCGCAGCGCCGCATGGGCGGTATTCCAACCAGATCGTGTAACCATGATCGCCATAGGATGCCCTCACTTTGGTTTCGCTTGTGAATGGATTAAAACATAAGTTGAATTTTATTTTGGTCAACCAAATTAAATTATTTGGACAAGTGAATTTTATGCCGACCGGGCGCATGCCAGGAGACCGGGCCACCCACGGGGCAGCCCTGGGACCCTTCCGGGAACACCCCGCAGTGGGGCGGCCAGGCGATACAATACGTGACCCTTGCCCGTGTCATCCCCTGAATCTGCCGGATGGGAGCCGGATTAGAGGACCCCTGGGGGTCTTCTGCAGGCTTGCCAAAGCGCCTTCCAACCGCCGGGGGGGATGGTCCCGCACCGCGATCGTTAGAGGGCCTCGGAATCAAACCGCTCGATCCTTTCGACATCGATATGGGCGGCAACTTGCCGTCCCAGGCTGAAGGTGCGCCGCACGCGCCTGTCCAGGATCTGCAGATCGAGCTGTCCGTCAAGGGGCGAGCACTCCAACACATGGATGGTGACGCCAATTTCGAGACCCTGTTTGGCCAGATAGCGAAGGGCCGCGTCATCCTGGATGCGCACGCGCATGATGCGTGCCGATTGGCCGGCCTGCAGCTCGCTCAGGGGACATCCGACGCCTTGGTGCATTTTCCCGCCGGGGGCGGGGATCGGATCGCCGTGCGGGTCGCTGGCGGGATGGTTCAGATGGGCCGCGATGGCTTCCGTTAGCCGGTCGGAGAGGCAGTGTTCGAGGCGTTCGGCCTCGGCATGAACTTCGTCCCAGCTGAAACCCAGAACCTGGTGCAGAAACGTTTCCAGCAAGCGATGCCGGCGAATGACGGCCAGGGCTTTTTGGCAACCCAGGTCCGTCAGGATAACGCCCTTGTGGGATTGATAGGAGACAAGACGCGGCCGCTGACCGGCCAGGCGCTTGAGCATATCGGTGACCGACCCCGGCGTAATCCTCAGCCGCGCGGATAGATTTGAGGTCTTGGCCCGACCGTACTTCTCCTGAAGCTCGTAAATCGCCTTCAGATAATCTTCGACAGTGTCCGATTGCATCATCGCAGCCATTCGCTCTGGCAAACAGATAGTGGGCCCGGTTTTACGCCCGAAGCACCGCTGCCGGCAACGATAGCCCATGCGCACGAAAGGATCAAGCCGACGAATGGGATAGTGGCCGAGACCGATGGCATCGAGACCATAAAGAGGTTGACGGCGACTGGCCTTCCGTGGAATCTTGAAACCCACACTTTGGGTCCCGCCCCGGACGAATGCTTTGGAAGGTATTTGCCCCCAAGGCCATATCCGCGGCGGCTTTCAAGGCGGGCCTGGATACCGCATTCCCAGCATCATCCGGCCGGTTTTCAATCCGACGGGCGGACGCAAAACGCCCATCTAAAAAGGAGGTACCCGATGCGATCGACGGCCCAAACAACGATGCTTTGCATGGTCGCCTTATGTATTGCGACCGGCGCCCTGGCGCAGTTCAGCAAGCCGGAGGATGCCATCCGATACCGCAAATCGGTCATGGTTCTGATCGGCCAGCATTTCAAAGCGCTGGGCGCGGTGGTAAAAGGAAAGGTCGCCTATGACCCGCAGGCGTTTGCCGCCGATGCCGAACTCGTGCAGACCCTGGCGACGCTGCCCTGGGAGGCGGCCCTCGTGCCCGGGACGGACAAAGGGGATACGACCATGAATTCGGAAGTTTTGGCTGAGAAAGACGATTTTATGGAAAACGCCCGGGCATTCGAGGCGGCCACCACCAAACTGGCCGAGAGCGCCCGGACCGGCACTGTGGATGCCGCCAAAGGGCCCTTCAACGAGGTCGCCCAAAATTGCAAGGCCTGCCACAAACGTTTTCGAAAATAGACGTTTTGCGCCGATCCCAAACCGCGGGAGGCCAACCGGCATTTCGCCGCAACCACCCGCGGAAGATCTTCATTTGATCCGCTTGGTTGAGCGATACCTTATCAGTAGAGGACCAGGTAGGCGCCAGACGCCAGGGCGGCCAGCAGCAAAACCGCCTTGATCGAGCTGCCCGATGCATCCGCGGCCCCTTCAGGCCAGGACTTGTACCCCGTCACCATCGCGGGGATCAGGTTTTCATGCTTCACCACCAGATGAAACAACACGGCACTAAGATGAAGCGCCACGAGCGCCACCAGAAAATTCTGATTGAAATGATGGATGCCGGTCAGCCAGTCGCTGGTATCCTTGCTGACCCAAGCGAAAAGAGGGCCTTCGGTGAGGATGTCGTCATTGGCGAATAGGCCCGTCCCCGCCTGAATGCCAAGGGCCACCAGCATGGCAATGATCGACCACCCGCCAAGGGGATTGTGCCCCAGATAAGGTTTGGCCTGCGGTCTGAAGAGCGTGCGGGCGTATTCCAGCGCCTTGCGGGGACCCGTCACGAAGGCAATGAAACGGGAATGCACGCCGCCGACAAAACCCCACACCACCCGGAACAACACCAGCACCAGGATCGCCACCCCACTCCACTCGTGGACCTGCATGGTCGTTCCACCGATCTTGCCGGTGACAAACGATGTGGCCACCAGAAGTACAAGCAGCCAATGAAATACGCGGGTTGGCAGGTCCCAGACCAGGACGCGATGGGGCCCGGCCTGGGGGACGCCAACATTGGTGGCTGAATGTGATCGCAAAGCTTTCATGGGGTAGCCTCAAATAAATGGAAAATAGGCCCAGCCCCCCTAAAAAGCAAGCATGGGATTCCCGAAGGCCTCTCACGGGCCGATTGGCAGACGACCGCAGCATTCACCGACCTGGGGGACGTCAAAGCGTGCCGGGTGCTGACAGACACATCCCGGCGCCTCCCGGCCCTTGCGGAATCCGGACACCCGGCACACTTCGACGGGACAGGCGATCAATTAGACAATCTCGTTCAAAGCATCATCAGGCGCTTCGGCGTTACCGTCCGGGTGGGCCGCCGTGCGGTAAAGCAGGCAATCCGGCCCGATTTCATAATCCGGAAGGTGGCCGCTGCCCAATGGATGGTCGGCGCAACGATAAATCTTACCGTCGGCGCGCAACTCGTCATCGGCCTTTTGCGACCATCCCCGTGGATGGGTCACGGTGGGGTAGAATTTTCCCGCGTAAAGAATATAATCCGGTTGTGGGCAACGTCCCAGATGATGGGCGGGTGTGCGAAAAAGGGAATACATCCTGCGCTCCTTTCCCATGATTGAAAAAAGCAGCCCCGCGGATAGCATTCCGCAAACGTGGGCCCCGGGAGAGGTAAACCCCTGCCAGGATGTCCTCTCCAGGGGCCGCCTGGGTGCGGCATTAACCGGTCGTCCATAAAAAAAGCCCTTCAAACCATCACGGTCTGAAGGGCTGCACCCAGTTTGCTTGACCCTTGTGCAATCCTGCCGGCACACTGCGCAGGCTTTTCAAAAAAAGCCGCTGCCCTTAGGATTGTAAACCGTCTTCCCGCGGTCGTTGTCAAGGCAGGTCTTCTGACTCCCGGGTCATCCTAATCTCTGAGCCTTCCCATTCGCGCACGCTCGAACAGTGGCCGCAGCCAGATTTCGTCACCGGTTACAGCGGCGGGACCGTTCCCGATTCGCACGGGATTCCCTATTAAGCCTCACGGCACCTTGGGTGATGATGTAGAAGATGCGGGGGGATCTTGTCAAGCCCAAATTGAAGCGGGCGCTGGGCTTTTGGGTGGTGGGAAGTAAATTCTAATCGCTGCGGGCGGCTTTGATAAAACGACCCAAGTCGCCATCGTTCTTGACGATATGATCGACCAGCCACGCTCTTAGGAAAGAAAGGATTTCATTTTTGATCGTCGCGCCGCTCTCCCGGTAAGTGGCCATAAAGTAGGCCGTATGGAACACGAAGCGCTGGTGCGCTTCGCGGTGCGATTCGATTTCCGGATAGCCCAGATCGATCATCATCTGCTCTTCGGTATCGAAATGGTGACCAAAAGAATTGGTCATGGCGCCCAGAATATCGGCCATCTCATCGTCGGACGATCCTTGATCTTGAACGGCCAGCAGGCGATTCATCAATTCCACGAGCTGCCGGTGCTGGGCGTCGATCACGTCCACCTGGGTATTGAATCGCGTATCCCAACTAATTTTTTCCATGCTGGACTCACCCCTTGAAGCAGGCATCGCCCGGAGCGGCAAGGCCCTTAATGATAGCATATCGCCTG
>JASFFM010000307.1:0-5561 GCA_050124295.1 Desulfobacterales bacterium
TTGTTCAGGTAATAGGACAGCAGATTCGCGCAGGCCTGGGCGGCGACGCCGGCGGTGCCTTGGCCGACAAAATAGATACGTCGGATGCGATCTTCGGCTATCGCCCGTCGGAGGTTCGGCGGCATGACGGTGTCATCGAAATCGATGGCCCAGAGGTCCTTCGAGCGGTCTTTGATCTTCCAGCGGTTGTAAAGGGTCTTGGCAACCGAATCCGGCGCCTCCGAGATTTCCTTTAAAAAATAATGTGGAAATTCCCGACGGTTGATATCGCGGGAGGTGAGATCGGTCTGCTTGATATCTTCGGGCTTGAGGTCAATCGGCGTGCCATCGTAGTACATGGCCTGAATCCCCTTCAAACCGCCCTCCGCGTTTTGATCGAGAATGAAGATCTGCCCCTGGGTCGGCCCCTTGCGGCCATCGACGATTTTCTCGCCGTCCATTTTCAGATAGCGCTGGGTCTGCTCAATGAACCCATAGACTTCCGACGTGGGCATGTAGTGGTCCTGCGCCAGCCCGATGAATATGGCCTGCCCGCTGCCCTTTTGCGCCAGAAAAAGCTTGCCGGGCGCGAGCGCCGTATGCATGGAGATGGCATGGGAGCCCTCGAAGTCATTTACCGCCCGTCGAAACGCTTCCGCCGGTTCGCAGCCCTCGTTGAGGTAGTGGTTGATCTGCAAGGGAATGATTTTGGTGTCCGTGGATATTTCTTCCTGGATTTGATCGCCGCCGGTTTCAAAAGCGGCTTTGAGGGTCATGAAATTATCGATATCGCCGTTCAGACAAACATGCATCGGCCCCCGGGCGCATTGCGGATAGCAGGTGGTGCGGGCATCCAGCGGGTGGCAGTTGGCTTCGTTGATGGCGCCCACGGAAGCCCAGCGTGTGTGGGAGGAGACCGTATGGTGCCGTCGCCGAAAGCCAACCAGGGTCTGCAGCACGGGGTCGCTGCGGATTTCGTTGCGGATGAATTTGATGTTGTCTCCAAGGCTGCCGATTTCGGCCGCCACCTTATAAACCAGCGAGATGGTCACCGCGGTGTTGCCTTCGGCATCGGTGGCGGCGTAAATATCCAGGCCACGATTACCAAGTATACTCGTTTGCGCGCGGCGCGCCATATGGTCATGGGCTTCCGGAAGGTCGCGTTTCAGGGTAGCTTCGAAGCGTCGGAATTCCGGCTCGTCCAGCAGGAACATCAAAGACATGCCGGCCGAATCGCGTCCCCGGACTTCCAGGTGATCGATGCTGTTCAGAACGGTATTGATGTTGGTGAAGACCTCGACGGTCTGCGGGTTGGCTTCATTGCGGGCGGAATCCATCAAGGCTTCGATCTTGGCGATATTGGCCAGCAGTTCGCGGTCCATGCACCAGGCCACATCCTGCAGTGTTTCCAGATGCGCATGAATGCATTCCACATCGGCGGCCTGCAGATGGCCCTCAATTGCGGCCACCACCCGGCGCTCTTCAGCGATCAGCGCGCCCAGGCGCTTCGCCAGCGCTTGAAGGTGTTTTCTTTTACCGGGTTGATCGAACAGGGCGAAGAAATGCGGTTTTTGCTTGAGGCGGTCGGCCGTTTCTTGGAGTAATCGCACATGCGCGTCGCCGCCTAAATAGGTCTCCGCCAGGACGGCACCACTTTTCCGACAGGTCTCCAAGCCGTTTGCCTGGCAGGTATCCAGCAGGGCTTCCAACCGCTCAAGCGCCGCCGGTTGTTCGTCGGGGCGCGGCCTATTGAGGGCCACGATACCCGCTAAGCCGCAGTTCAAGCGTGTCGGGCAAAAAGGGAATAGGATCAGGGCGCCCTGGGGCGCGCTGTCCCTGCGGCGGCCAAAGCAGACCGGCAGGTGACCCCAGCGGGCCAGGGTTTTAATGATTTGCGCCCACCGGCGGGGCACGACATTGAATCCGCAGCGATTAAGACGTTTCATGGAACCGTCTCCTTGGCGTGGGCGGTTAACCAGCGAGATACCCTGACGATATCTTCGGGGCGGTCGACCCCCAGGCTTTGATGGTGGGTTGGCACGGCACGGATGGGGATACCGTTTTCCAGCAGGCGCAGCTGCTCCAGCTTTTCGGTGCGTTCCAGACGGCCGGGCCCAAGGGCCACAAACCGACGGAGGGCTGCCATGCGAAAGGCATACAGACCAATATGACGGAAATAGGCAGCCGGTTGATCACCTCGGGCGTGGGGAATCGCGGCGCGTGAAAAATAAAGCGCGTCTCCCGCATGGTTGACGACCACTTTGACCTGATCCCGATCTGCCCGCTGGGCAGGATCCATTTCACTGATCAAGGTGGCCACTTGAACATCGTCTGCCGTGAAGGGTTCCACCAGCGCGGACAGCATTTCCGGATGCAGGGCCGGTTCGTCACCCTGAATATTGATGACGATGGCGGTTTCGGGCAGTTCGAGACAGTCGGCGGCTTCCAGCACACGGTCGGTACCGCTGGGATGATCCGCGCGGGTCATCACAAAGGGAATGCCATGGGCTTCGGCCGCGGCTGCGATGCGGCGACTGTCGGTGGCCAGCACCACGCCTTCCAGTTCCGGGCACAGGGAGGCCCGCTGGAAGACATGCCAGAACATGGGTTTGCCCAGAATCGGGGCCAGGGGCTTGCCAGGAAAACGGGAGGATCCGTAACGTGCCGGGATGATGCCGAACACCTTATGTTGAATGGGTGCCATGGGTCAGTTCCCCATCGGGTTTTGCCGATCCCGGTTTCAGGATGCTTGCGGATCGTCGGCGATCCTGCGACGGAAGTATTCTTGAAAGGCCATGCGGGCGTATTCGCCGGCCCGCCGCCCGATGTATTTTTCATGGGCCACGACCACCGCGACGGCAACGACTTCACGGCTTCGGGAATGCCGAGCAAAACCGACGAACCAATCATAGCGGGCATCGTGCCCCGCATTGTCGATGGATCCTGTTTTACCCCCAATTTCAAGCTGAGACAAGACACGATCTTTGGCACGGCGCCGGAAAATTTTCCGGGCGGTACCGCGCCGGACGGTCTCTTGCATGAGCCGTTCCATTTCCCGTGCGGTTTGGGGGGTCACCGCGCGATCGGCTTCGGCGGGTGCCGAGCGGTACAAAACCTGACCGCTGGCATCGGTGATCCGGTCCACAATGGTGGGCTCCAGAAGGATTCCTTCACTGGGCACCACCGCCGCCAAAAGGGCGCCGTGGAGAGGGGATATGACGGTTTGCCGGTTGAACCCGCTGGCCATTTCAGCCCACTGGTATGGATCGGCGGTGACCGGCGCCCGGCTGGGGGAAACAGGTAATTCGAATGGGATGGCACGGTTGAACCCGAAGGCATCCGCATACTGGGCGAGAGCCTCCTGCCCCAGGCAGTGACGCCCCAGTTTGCCGAAAACCGGATTGACAGACTGGGCAAACGAGGCCGCCAGGGTGGTTTGGTGGGTGTAGCGGTTATTGATATTCTTCAGCTGTGATTTATAGAGGGTGTGCTTGGCGCCGTTGTAGGAAAGCGCCGAACGGCTGGAAAGATGGCAATGTTCCATTGCCGCACCGGCGGTGACGATCTTGAAGATGCTGGCGGCGGGGAAGCGGTTGGCGAGACAGGGGTTGTCCCCCGGGTGGTGCTTGTCGAAACCGACCAGGGCCAGAATGCGCCCGCTGGTGCCCTCCATCACGACGATGGCAATATAGCGTGACGTGCGTTCGTAGAGACGTTTGGTCAAAAAGAGCTGCAGGGCCGGGTCGATGCTTGGATCGACAGCCAGTTTTTGCTCCCCCCACTGGATGAAAAAACGTTTTTTGAGCAGGTCCGATAGCGGTCGGTCCATCAGCAGGTCCTGAACATCGGTTTTGGAAAGCATCGCCGCGCCGGCCGTCTGTACGGCGGCCTGGGCGGTGGGCGCCGGGGAGGAAGGGGGGGCACTATCGCGCTGCAGGGTCCACCAGGAAAGCAGCACCGCCAGCGTGAGGCCGGCACCGGCCAGCAGAAAACGGCGATGGAGCCGAAACCGTCCCCGTCGGTGCTTGAGCTGGGACTGATAATCCCGCCAGCTGGGGCGTTGTCGGTTGTCTGCGGATGGTTTATGGGGGCGATGAAACTTCACCGTCGATTTAATATATTTCTCCTCCGTGAGCGGTCCGGCCGCTCCGGGGGTGATTTTTGGGGGGTGATGGCCTAAAGCGGTTCCCGATCAGCGCTTTGCCGCTTGTGCACCACGGCGGCGCACGACCCGCTGGTCGCCCTGCGCGGGAGCTGCCTTCCCACATGCCCTTTGGGGATAGGCCCTCCCAAGGGGGCCTTCTCCGAATCGGTCGTCATTGTCCGCCGCAAGGATCCACCGGCGGGTTTAGCTGATACGCGTCCCCGGCCGGGCCTTTTCGGTGACACTGGAAATCGCGCACTGTTCACCGTCCACGGCCGCCAGGAGCATTCCCTGGGATTCAATCCCCATCAATTTGGCTGGTTTAAGGTTGGCGACGATGATCACCTGGCGGCCGATGAGATCGGCAGGGCGATAGACGTTCGCGATCCCAGCCACGATCGTGCGTCGCTCGCCGATGTCCACCTCGAGTTTGAGTAGTTTCTTGGCCTTGGGGATGGCTTCGGCACTGATGACCGTGGCCACCCTGAGATCGATACGGGCAAACGCATCGATGTCGACCAGTGGACGCATCGGGGGGCTGAGTGTGCCGGACCCTGTTTTGGCCAGGGGCTTTGTTCCCATGGGTTTCCTATCCACGCGCGGGAAAAGGCTTTTGGATTTGGGCAGCTGCGCACCGGGCTGCAGGGTCCGCCACTTGGCGATGCGTTCCAAAAGAAAAAAATCACGATCCGGGTCCAAACCGAGGTGTTTCTGCATCTCCCGCGCGGTATCGGGCATGACGGGGTAAATCAAGCCCGCAATGACCCGCAGGCCTTCCAGCAGGTTGTAGATGACGCATTCGAGCTGCTTGCGACTCGAGGGACGTTTGGCCAGCTCCCAGGGTGCCGCCACATCGACGCATTTGTTCAAACGCCCGATGAAGGTCCAGATCGCGATGAGACCCTTGTGGAATTCAAAGTCTGCCATGGTCTCCTCAAAGGTCGTAATGGCACGGGCGGCGTCGGCTTCCAGGTCGAGTTGCAGTTCTTTGTCCACGCTGGGGTGGATCGGAGGTACCCGGCCTTGGAAATATTTATGGGTCATGGCGAGCACCCTTGAGAAGAGATTGCCTAAATCGTTCGCCAGGTCACTGTTGATGCGTTGCACGAAGGCGTCTTCGGAAAAACTGGAATCGAGTCCGAAGACCATGTCCCGCATGAGGAAAAAGCGAAAGGCATCCAAACCGTAAGTGGATTTCATCTCCAGAGGCTCGACCACATTGCCGATCGTTTTGGACATTTTGGCCTGATCAATATTCCAGTAACCATGGACATTGAGATGTTGATAAACGGGAATTTCGGCCGCCTTCAACATGGTCGGCCAATAGATTCCATGGGGTTTGAGGATGTCCTTGGCAACGATGTGCTGGGCGTAGGGCCAGAACTTTTGAAAGCGCTCACCCTCCGGGTAGTCCAGAGCCGAAACGTAGTTCAGGAGT